>CAZBIN010000060.1:0-7270 GCA_964491995.1 uncultured Orrella sp. | reverse complement strand
ATTACCGGTGGGAAACCGGGCTCTCCACCATCATTGGGGGAGAGAGGATAATCATGGGTCAGTTGCCGTCAATGAATCACATCCTCTGAGCGATCTGATCCGTCAAAGCAACGGGACTCTGAACGTGCCGATCACGACCACCAGCAGTGCGTAACAGATAGCGCCGCAAAAGACTGCCAGCGCCGCTATCTTGAGGGCCTGTATCTCGTTTTGGGGATTGACTCGCAACAAAAGCGGTCGTCCTCCGATGGAGACGAGCGCCAGGCTGTAAAGAACGCACGCGACATTCAAAATGACCTCATGTGCCAGCGCAAAGCCGAGCATGAACAGGGCTGTTCCGACCATGAAGCTTGGTAGACCGACCACGTAGCCCAAGGTTCGAAATAGCGTCACGCCGTTCAGATCCCAAGTCTGCTGACTTCCTTGCGTTTCGGATTGGCCGTCGTGGCTATCAAGTTGCTTCATCGTGCACCCTTGGAATACAAGATTTCCAGGTTCAAACCCTTGGCTTGCGTTTATTGGATGTTTTCATTGTAAGGGGCAAGAGTCTTGAACCTAGTGCCGGGTTCGCTGGATGGGTCACAGCTATTGCGGGGGTGCAGGACCGGCAGATTCAGCAGATCCTGCTGTGCATCGTTCAAGGTGCAGAATCTACAGAACCTCGAACATATTCCTCTTGGTGTTGGTGAAGTGTGGTCGACACTTGCTGCTCCAGTCGGTTGCACGAACTTTAAGCCATGGTGCTGATCCCATCACGTCTTTACCGACCAGGTCGTAACAGGCGAACGATTTTGGGCCATGGTCCATATTGATCATGCGAACCGCATGGATGCAACCTGGAACTGCTGCAAGCCCGGGCATGTGCTCCTGGTCGTACCAGGCGCTGATTTCCTTGAACCAGCCTTTTTCCGGGGTGGTTTCAACCACGTAGTGGCAGACTGGATTCTTGCCGGTTGCTGCACCTGCGATCTCAAACACCTTGTACAAGCGTGAGGCAGCAGCCTGCGGATCCTTGCAAACGTTCTTCCAGCGCTTCTCGGTTTTGCGGATGTCTTTTTTTGTCAGGCGGCGTGGCCGGTCAAGCTTGAGATAGACGTGTAGTAGTCCGGGCTCGGCACTGCTCTGGGCACGGTCCTGAGTAACAGCCCATGCGCTAAAGATAACCGTGATTTTTCGTGCAACGTCTTTCGCTTTGAATTCTGCCAGAAGCGTTTGGGCATCATCCCGTGCGATGGCGCACTGCAGCAGTATCAGGTCTACCTTCTTGCTCATGGGTCTTCCTTGCGTGGATTTGTCGGTCTACGCTGAAAAAACAGGTCCGGGACCGATCCGACCGGGTGTACTTGGTAGATAATAGCCGCTCAGGCGGAGCGCCCGGCGGCTTTTTTGAAGATAAGTCCTGCAAAGCCCTGTCACGCTTCGAGCCTTTTGCTGCGGTCAGTGTTTTACTGCGGCTGGATGTTCTTGCTGCGGATCAGGCTCTCCCACTTGGCAGAGTCTCGCGCTAGCAGGTCTGCCAGTTGCTGCGGCGTCGAGGCAGCCGGTTGTGCACCGGAATTGGCCAGTCGGGTCTTGACCGTTTCATCATTCAGCACCCGGGCAATGGCTTTGTTCAGGCGTTCAATGTCCGCGGGTGGCGTGCCGCTGGTTGTGAAGATCGCATACCAGTTGTCCGAGTCCACGTTCTTGATACCCATTTCCTCGAAGGTCTTGACCTCAGGCAGAAGCGGGTGCCGTTCTTTGGCAGCCAGACCGACAGGTTTGAGCTTGCCAGCTTTGACGTTGTTGATAAGCCCCGGGATGTCGCCAAAGAATCCGTCGACGTGACCTGCCATCACATCATTGATCGCAGGGGCGGCACCTTTGTACGGAATATGAACCAGTTTGGCACCGGTAGCGTCAGCCACCTGTTCCATGGCCAGATGTGGCACGCTTCCAATCCCTGATGAAGCCATGTTCACAGATTGCTTCTTTGCATTGGCGACAAACTCGGCGGGATTGTTGGCTGGATTGTTCGGATTGACGACCAGCAGTTCCACGTTGTTGACGACCAGCGAGACGGGCGCAAGCCCTTTTTTGGGGTCGTAGGTCAGCTTCGGATAAAGACTTGGGTTGATCGCCACTGCCCCTACGCTGGTCAACCATAGCGTATTGCCATCGGCTGGCGCTTTGATCACATAGTCCGCCGCGATGGCGCCATTGCCCCCTGAGCGGTTTTCTACGATGACGGACTGTCCGAGTTCTTTGGCCAATGCTTCACTGATGCTGCGTGCCACAAAGTCCACGGGTCCACCGGGTGGAAATGCAACCACGAGTCGGGTGGTGTTGGCCTGTGCCATTGACAGATGGGGCGCTACTACCATGGCGGCGGTTGCCGCGATCGTCAGTGCATGTTTCTTCAAGTTCAGTCTCATTTAATGTCTCCATAAGTTGCTTTGATTATTGTTGTGTGCCACCACAGCATGACTGGTGTCTGGAAGTGTTGAATGCGTCCGTCACAGTTTCAGGTTTGAAAGCGGTAGAGTGTCTGTGGGTTGCGCACCAGAATCTGCTCCAGCGTTCTGGCGTCCGGCATGATCTGTTTTAAGGAGTCGACCAGCTGACCGTCATCCGGTATGTGGGTGTGGTTTGGGTGTGGCCAGTCTGTGCCCCATACGCAGCGATCTGTGTAGTGTGTGGCGAGATGCTTCGCAAACTCGATCCCTGCGCGGTAGGGGGGTGTGGCGTCGATGCGGTCAATGCCGCTGATCTTGACCATAAAGCGGGGAAGCTCAAGCAGTTTGCACAGTGCCTTGAAAACTGGCTGTTCGAGTCCCAGCGTTGCGTCAAGGCGAGCCATGTGATCAATGACAACCGGAGTGGGACACTGTTTGAAAAAAGGCGCTAATTCATCGATCAGCCCAGGCTCGAAGTGCACCTGCAGGTGCATGCCAAGTGGCTCGAGACGCTTGGTCAGTGCAACGACTTTGGCAGGATCCGTGGACGGACCGAGCGACTTCATGAAATTGAACCGTACACCTCGAATGCCAGCGTCGGCCAGTCGCTTGAGTTCACGCTCAGAAACATCGGCGGGTGTGAGTGCGATACCGAGGTAGTTTCCGCCCCCAGCCTGGATTGCATCTTCCATGACCGCGTTGTCGAGTCCGTGAACAGCACTTTGCACAATCACACAGCGCTCGATACCCAGCTTCTTGTGCAGAGCAAAGAGCTTTTCTTTGGGGGCATCAACAGGCGTGAAACTACGGGTTGCGGCGTAGGCAAACCGTTCGTCTGGACCGAACACATGCACATGCGCATCGCAAGCGCCAGCTGGCAGTTTGATCTTCGGCAACGAGGGTGTTTCAAGGTAAGTGCGAATGGGTTGCGTCAAGTCAGTCATGTGGTTGGTTCCCGATGTGTGCAAATACAGATTTGTATAGTGATCCATTTTTTTGTTACTGTTGAGCATATCTACTATAAGAAAATGTAATAAAAAATGGATTTGCGTCAGCTTGAGTACTTCCTGACTGTGGCCAAGACCCAAGGGTTTAGCAATGCCGCGTCCGCATTGGGGCTGACTCAGCCTGCCTTGAGTCGCCAGGTTGCCCGTCTCGAAGAGGAACTGGGCGTGCGATTGCTGGTGAGAAACGGCCGGGGGGTCGAGGTTACAGAAGCAGGACAGTCGCTCGCCGAGCACGCGCAGATCATTCTGGATCAAGTCGAGCAGGTTCGTGCTGACATGAGCCAGCGCCAACAGAGCCCCAGGGGCAAGATCACGGTTGGCTTGCCACCGAGGGTGGCACTCACGATCACTACAGAGTTGGTGATGTCGTTTCGTGAGCGCTTTCCCGATGCTGCGATCAGCATCGCCGAGGCGTTGTCGATCCCGTTAAGGGAATGGCTCATCAGCGGACGAGTCGATATCGCGGTCTTGTTTGACCCGCCACCGTCACCTGCTCTGAATTTTGAGACGCTGGCGCAGGAGCCTCTGGTCATGGTTTCACAGCAGGCTTTGCCGGATCCGATCCGGTTTAGCGAAGCGGTCGAGCATTCGCTGGTGATGCCCAGCGGCCCGCACGCACTGCGCCAGATCGTTGAGATGGCAGCACGCCCACGCAAACTCAATCTGCGGGTGGTCGCCGAGGTTGACTCTGTTCAGGCGGTCTTGCCGCTCGTCAAAAGAGGTTTGGCCAGCACCCTGGTGCCGATCAGTGCCGTTAGAAACTGGACGGATCGAGGACAAACCAGTGTTTCACGAGTGATTGCACCCAGTATCCGTAACAGACTCGTTCTTGCTCAGGCCAAAGCGAGACCTGATACAACAGTCAGCCGTGCGACGAAGGAATTTTTGCGCGACTTGGTAAAGGCGCACTACTCGCATGACTGCCTCTGAAGCAGGCTGAGCGCTTCCCACTCGTGGCAATGGTTGATCACTTGCGGAGTCTGGCTGGTGGCGAACGGCGAGGATCACACCGGCGTGTTACCGAGTCGCTGGATCGACCGATCGGAACTCCACGCGATTACGTCCATTGTTCTTGGCACTGTACAGCGCTGCATCGGCTGCCGCGATCAGCGCAGCCGGGTTATGAGTGCTGTCTGGCACGACCGTGGATACGCCGATGCTCAGGGTGACATGTTGGGCAACTGGCGAGTCAGCGTGCGCAATCCCAAGCACGACGACGCCTGCGCGTAGTTTCTCTGCCTTGGTCTGGGCATCCAGGGGGTCACATTCTGGCATCAGGCAGACGAATTCCTCGCCGCCATAGCGAGCCGTCAGGTCAGATGCACGCTTGAATGAGACTTTTAGAAGAGATGCAATTCTTTGCAGGCAGACATCACCCATCTGGTGACCGTAGTAGTCGTTGTAGCGTTTGAAATAGTCAAGGTCGATCATAAGCAAGCTCAGAGGCGTATTGCTGCGGTGGCAACGTCGCCATTCTGTCTCCAGAGCATCGTCAAATTGACGGCGATTGGCCAAGCCGGTCAGACCATCGACAAATGCCAGCGAGCGCAGGATGTCAGTTTGTGCTTTGAGTGTGAGATGTGTTTTGACTCTGACGCGGACCACTGCAGCGTTGATGGGCTTGCTGATGAAATCGATAGCTCCCGCTTCAATTGCACGGGTTTCATCGGCAGGGTCGGATTGTGCAGTTACAAAGATGATCGGGATGTGGCTCGTAAAAGCGTCAGATTTCAGGCGACGGCAGGTTTCAAGTCCATCCATGCCTGGCATGACGATGTCGAGCAGGATCAAGTCGGGCGGCGTGTTGTCACGGCAGAAATCGAGCGCTTGTTGTCCGCTTGTGGCCATAAAAACTTCATGGTCAGAGGCAAAGATCTCGTAAAGCGTCTGGATGTTGATTGGCTGATCGTCAACGATCAGCAGGCGAGGACGATCAATGGTCAATGTTTCGAGGTTGCTCATGGTTTGAACAGTATGGCGAGGTTTGCAGCCTTTGCGCGTGCGGTCTCGAAATCAAGCTTTGTGATGGCTTCATTGAGCGCTGCGAACTCAATTTCGAACCTCTCTCCGACTGCCTGTTTCAAATCGGAAAATACATGCAAGGCGCGCATGTTCCGCTGAGCAAGAAGCTGTTCAAGCTCGACCAGTAACGCTTTGGCCCGGTTCGGATCAGCCGTCGTCGTGGTTGTCGGGGGGGCAAAACTTGCTGCTGTTTTAGTCAGGAATTCCACAGCTTTTGTCAGGTGTTGGTCCAGCATTGCAAGGTGGATCTCTTCTTCTTCCCGGGTCGTCCCTGCCTTGACCTTTGCCTCCATCTCGGAGGCCGCCTTTGACAGCGTGGTGGCGCCAAGTGTGGCAGCAAGACCTTTGAGAGTGTGAAGCTCCAGTGTCGCGCCTGCCGGATCACCCTGTTGCAAAGCCCGTTTCGTGCGTGCCATGATGTCGTGTTGATCGAGCGTGAAACGACGTACAAGACTCGCGAACAGGGTTCTATTGCCGTCAATACGCAACAGTGCTGCCGCCAGGTCAAAGCCCTCTGGTGATTCAGGCAAGTGGCTTGTACGGTCAGGGGATTGAATCGCGTCACCCTGGGCGGCAGGTTCGGTGCTGTCCACGTGAGTGCCAGGGCAGTGATGCAGTATGGTGTTGATCAGTTCGGTGAGATCAATTGGCTTGCCCACGTGGTCGTTCATCCCGGCTTGCAGGCAAGCGACACGGTCGCTATCCATTGCGTTTGCCGTCATTGCGACGATCGGAAGGGTGACCCCCATCTCTTCTCTCAACACGCGCGTTGCCTCATAGCCGTCCATGACCGGCATCTGAATATCCATTAGCACCAGGTCAAACGGTGGTTGCGTCTTCCTGAAAATGTCGATGCCTTCCTGACCGTTGTTGGCTACCTGGACGTAGGCGCCGGCTTGACTTAGCAGTTCCTGTGCAACCTGCTGGTTGAGCAGATTGTCCTCGACAACCAGAAGACGCAAACCTAAGAGTCGATTTGCCAGACGGGTTGTTGATTCTCCGAGAAGGTCGGTACCTGACGAAGTTCCACGGGTCGCATTGGCAACAGCGTCAAAAAGCATGGAAGGTGTGACGGGTTTGACCAGGAAACCATCAAGCAGATCGGGGGCACTTGCAAGTCGCTCGCTCAGAAGCGCCTGACCATGGGCAGTGATCATTAGGATTGCGGGGCAAGAAATGTCCGGATAATTGGCGCGAATGTGCTGGACTGCTTCCCATCCGTCCATGCCCGGCATCACCCAGTCCATGAGCACAACATCAAAACGGAATCCGGCGTCATTTGCTACGCGTAACCGCTCTAGCGCAGCGGTTGCGCTGTCGACAGCTTCTATCTGCCAGCCGAAGCGGGTCGCCATGGATGCAATTGCTTCGCGCGCAGTGGCGTTGTCGTCCACTATGAGAACCCGCAAGGCCTGGGGCAGGGCGGGTGTACTCTTGCCCGCCTCATTATTTTCGTCGGCAATGGTTTGCGGGTTGCGTTCAAAGTCGAGAGTGAAGTGGCAGTGTGTACCTTCACCGAGTGTGCTCTCGAGAATGAGTTCACCACCCATGAGCCTGACCAGACGCTGGCTGATTGGCAGACCGAGGCCGGTGCCACCAAAACGGCGTGTCGTGGAAACATCTGCCTGCTCGAAGGAAGAGAACAGTCGCGGCAAGACATCTGCCGGGATGCCGATGCCGGTGTCCCGAACGGAGAATTCGATCCGTGCGTGTGTCGGTGTGGCCTCGATCAGACGCAGGGCCACCACGATCTCGCCGCTCTGAGTGAATTTGATGGCATTACCAGCCAGGTTGAGCAACACTTGT
>CAZBIN010000059.1:12308-14547 GCA_964491995.1 uncultured Orrella sp. | reverse complement strand
TCATGACATCGACGGGGGTGGTGGCGATTTTTGTGCCAGTGGTGCTTAGGGTGGCCCGCAATGCCGGGATCGCCGCGAGTCGACTGATGATGCCGTTGAGCGTTGCAGCCTTGATCAGTGGCATGATGACGCTGGTTGCAACGGCACCGAATCTGGTCGTCAATGCCGAGATCGTGCGTCAGGGCTATGCGGGGTTTCGGTTGTTTGATTTCACACCACTGGGTATCCCGATTCTGATCGTTGCCATTCTCTATATGCTGGTTGCCAGACACTGGCTATCGGACAAAGCGGCTATTGCCACGCAGGGGGTCCATAGACCCAGAATTTCTGAGTGGATTGCACAGTATGGGCTGGCCAATCGCGAGTTCCGAATCAGACTGCAAGCCGACTCACCGTGGATCGGATTGCAGCTGGATCAGCTCGATCTCAGAGCCGTGCATGGCATCAACATCATTGCTATCGAGCGCAAACGATCTTTCGGCAGTACCGGTGGCAACATCATTGTTCAGCCCTCGGCGACCACCCAGCTGGTCGCGGGTGATGTGCTGTTTCTGGACATGCAACGCACCGACCAGGATGTGAGAGCGATGTGTGAACAGTTTCGTCTGGTGCTGTTGCCGATGTCACGAAACTATTTCAGTGACCAGTCGCAGACGATCGGGATGGCCGAGCTGATGATTCCGGTCAATTCCAGGTTGATTGGCAAGAATCTGCTGGAGATGAAATTCAGATCCGTGCATGAGCTGGCTGTCATCGGGATCAAGCGCGGCAATCAACCCCTGCAGGGCAGCGTGGCACGGGAGTCTTTGCGCCTTGGTGATATGCTTCTTGTGGTCGGTCCATGGCGGGCCATCAGGCGCCTGCAGGGTCAGAATCATGATCTGATTGTGTTGAATGTCCCCGCCGAACTGGAGGATGTCGTACCCGAGCCCAATCGTGCGCCGCTCGCAGTGGCGAGCTTGCTGGTGGTTGTGGTTTTAATGGTCACGGGTATTGTCCCCAACGTGCAGGCTGCCCTGATCGGAGCGCTGTTGCTGGGATTGTTTCGCTGTATCGACATGCCTTCGGCTTATCGGTCCATACACTGGCAAAGCTTGATTCTGATTGTCGGAATGCTGCCGTTTGCGGTGGCGCTGCAGAACACCGGTGGCATCGCGCTGGCTGCCGGGTTGCTGCTCGATACGATTGGAGATGCGCATCCGGTTCTGGTGCTGGCCGTGATCTTTTTACTGACAGCCGTGCTTGGGCTGTTTATTTCCAATACAGCAACTGCGGTGCTGATGGCACCGGTGGCCGTTGCAGTGGCGGCAGACTTGCAACTGTCGATCTACCCGTTTGCGATGACTGTTGCGGTTGCCGCCTCAAGCGCGTTCATGACCCCCGTCTCTTCCCCGGTTAACACACTGGTGGTAGTCCCGGGACATTACAGATTCGTGGATTTTGTGAAAGTGGGTGTTCCGCTGACCGTTCTGGTCATGATCACCACCGTGCTGCTGGTGCCGGTGGTGTTTCCCTTCAGATGAGCTTGACGAGTTGCTTGCCAAAATTCCGGCCACTTAACAGACCGATCAATGCCTCGGGTGCACTTGCCAGACCGTGGGCCACCGATTCGCGATACCGGAGCTGACCGCTTGCGACATGGGTGCGCAGTTGTTCGCGGATCTCAGGCCACATCTTCATGTGATCAGAGACAATGAATCCCTGAATTTTGAGCCGGTTGACCAGGATTGAACGGATTGTCGTGTAGCTGTGAGGCTTGCCGTTGAGCTCCGAGACCATGCCGCACAGAGCGACGCGACCAAACGGGTTCATCAAGGTGAGCAGATGTTCGAAGATTTCGCCGCCGACGTTCTCGAACAGACAGTCGATGCCTGCGGGTAGCGCTTGTGCCAGTTCCTCAGAAAAATTCGCGCTGCGATGATCGATGCAGGCATCGAATCCGAGTTCGTCGACGACATAGCTACATTTGTCTGGTCCGCCCGCGATACCCACCACGCGGCAACCCGCAGCTTTGGCAAGCTGACCCACCACCGAACCCACGGAACCTAGCCACATGACACCCGCACCGCGCCCTGAACTGTTCCTCGATTTCGAGACGGCCAGCACTACCGACCTGAAACTGCACGGCCTGGCCCGCTATCTGGAATGCCCGACCACCAAGCCCTACTGCCTCACGTTCCGGCTGCCCGGGATGCGGGCCGCCGATTTGTGGGAGTTCGGCACCGCGATGCCGCGCCGG
>CAZBIN010000059.1:6954-12298 GCA_964491995.1 uncultured Orrella sp. | reverse complement strand
CTTTGGCAAGCTGACCCACCACCGAACCCACTGCGCCCGACGCCGCATCAACCACCACGGTCTCCCCGGCTCTGGGTTCACAGATGGTCATCAGTCCGGTCCAGGCGGTGATGCCGGGCATGCCAATGACGCCGAGATAGGCTGACACCGGTACGCCACCCTCGGGATCCAGTTTGAGCGCCTGCCTGGCGGGGAGCACGGCGTGTGTCTGCCAACCCGAGGCACTCAGGATCCAGTCACCCGGCTTCACTTTGTCGGAGTTTGACTGGAGGACCTGTCCAACGGTACCCCCCACCATCAGTTGTCCTGGCTCCACGCCCTGGGCGTAAGACTTCTCCGCAGAGATCCTGCCGCGCATGTAAGGATCGAGAGACAGCCAGTGATTGCGAACCAGCACGTCGTCTTCGCCGGGCGTTGGGACAGGTGCCTCGATCAGTTTGAAGCAGTCAGCCGTGAGGGCTCCGGATGGTCGATGGTCGAGAATGATTTGCTGGTTCAGTTCCATGTCTGGGCGTCCGCTTGTGTGTTGAAGGTGATCAGGCAACTGTTTGATGAGGTGTTGGTTACCCGGGTTCTGCGAGTCTCAGATTCTTCCCGCGCGAAATGCCTCGGCCATGGCTTTGGGGACTTCAGACTCGGCCTCGACAACACGCGCACGCATTTCCTGTTCCAGTGCGACCGCCATGGCTCGTCTTTCTTCAGCCTTGGCCTGGGCGATCTGTTTGTCGGCGTTGGCCTGCTCAATCTGCAGCGCAGCGCCAATGTTTTTACCGACATCAATGTCTGCAATGTCAATTGACAGAATTTCGTAGGCAGTGCCTGCGTCCAGCCCATTGCTCAGAATGCGCTTGGAGATGCTGTCGGGTTTTTCCAGTACGTCCTTGTGATTGGCCGCAGAGCCGATGGCGCTCACCATGCCTTCGCCGACACGGGCGATGATGGTTTCTTCGCCGGCACCACCGACCAGGCGGTCGAGATTGGTTCGGACCGTCACTCTGGCCACGGCAATCAGCTGGATGCCGTCTTGCGCAACGGCGGCATTTCTGGGTGTCTGGATCACTTTTGGCAAGACCGACATCTGCACCGCATCCAGCACATCGCGTCCTGCCAGATCAATGGCGGCGGCCCGTTTGAATGAAAGCTCGATATTGGCCTTGTCTGCGGAAATGATTGCATTGACGACATTGACCACGTTCCCACCAGCCAGAAAGTGACTCTCGAGCTCGTCCAGAGGGATCTGCAGACCTGCTTTAACGGCACTGATCCTGGCCTTGATGATGCTGTGGGGCGGCACTCGACGCAGTCGCATGGCAACCAGTGTGAGTAGCCCGACATAGGCGCCCGATGCCCAGGCCGTAATCCACAGGCGTAGCGGAACCAGATAAGCGATGATCGCGATCAGTGCGATGATGATGATCAACACGCCAAGAATGCCTGTGCTCGCAATGAGTTCGGTCAGTTCCATCAGTTCTCCAGATAAATCGTCGTTTGGGCCCGAAGTGCCAGAGCTGGAGTCAGATCCAGTTCGAGTCATGGTAACCGACAACATCTGCTCCAGTGTCAATGCTGCCTTTTGATCGCCCAGAACGGCGGCCTGCCTGACCCATTGCTGTCCTTGAACTCGGTCGCGGCTGACACCTTCACCGTTGAAATACAGGATTCCCAGCAAATGCATGGACGGCGTGTGTCCCGCCTGGGCACCCAGCGCCATCCAGCGTGCTGCCATGGCCAGATCTTTGTCCAGTCCTTTACCGTGATAATAGGCAAGTCCCATTTCATGTGCGGCAGCGGGGACTCCGGCTTGAGCGGCCAGGCGGAAATACCCAACTGCTCTGGCAGGATTGCTTGCAATGATGTCCCGACCTGTCGCATAGAGTGAACCAAGGGCAAACGCACCCATCGGGTAACCCAATTGTTCCGATCGCTGAAACGCGCCGGCTGCCGCAGCGGTCTCGCCAGCTACAAGCAGGGCACGACCATACTGATACCAGAGTTTGCCATCCTTCGGCTGTTGATCAATCGCTGTTTCACAGGCTGGCAGCGCCATGCCCGGGTTGATCTGGTCATCGTCAACACCCTGCGCGCTGCGCCAAGGGTCAAGTCTTGATTCGGTCAGGCGATTACATTGAGTCAAGTCATCGCGAGCCCATGAAGGGGATGCAATCATCATGACCATCAGACAGACCCATACCGGAACCCAATTGGTAATCCAGCGGATGCCGTCGGAGGTGAGTTCTGCTGGCTTCATGGCGTTGCTTACCTCTTGCATACATTGACGTGCTCTGTGCGAGATCTTACGCGCTGCGCACTCAAGACTTTCAAGAATTGCGACGCGACCCTAATCAGTTTCGGCCAGGCTTTACGGCGCCTTTTGGTAATATCGCGCTGTGGCAGGGATACTGATGACACGCCGACCACCACCTGCGATCTCGCCGCATTTGCCCGCTTTGGACAGTGCCAGTTAACCAGTGTTCCCAGGGGTGCGTCAATCATGCCAAGGGTATCGCAGCACGGGTATTGCTGGTCTGGTCGGAAGACGCCCGGGTTGGTTGCTTTGAGCAAGGCTTGCGCCTTTCTGGTAGCGTCTTGTCTGGTCCGACTGCGTCCATGTTTTTGTCTGTTTTTTATTCATCCCGCCTCGCGGGCACTTGCTTGTCGGGTTGTACCTGGGAGTTTCAATGAGAATCTTTGTCGCAGTCCTCTTGGCCTGCTCGGCTTTTGGGGCAGCTCAGGCTGGGCCCGTCGCCGTCAATGTGGTTAACCAGAGTGAACCGGTGCTCTGCGCCGAGAAAGATAACGTGGCGTTGATGTTCTCGAGCCCGCAAGTCCGGTCTTTCAAGATTCAGGCTGCGCACCCTGCCTACATTGGCATGATCAGTGTTGATCGGGATGCGCCGGATTTCACGAGTTGCGACATGACCCAGGACCCCGTATTTGCCTCCGACAGCCCGGGGCAGGTGACGTTGTACCAGTCGTCGGATCTGTGGATCACCGGCTTTACGTTTGGCGCATTCTGGCGACCGGCCTCTGTGCCCGTACACGTACTCAAGACCGAGCCAGCCAAGGCAGGCGCGGTGGCTGCGGCCGGCACGGCGCGTCAGACATTTGAAGGTCTGCACATGTTGCAAATCTGGGTGCGTCATGGGGAACGGGCCGAGGAAGTTTTGGTGCTGTACCCGCCTGATGGCTACTGGCGTGCCCGCCCGCTGGCATTTGGGCAGATGCGCTGGACGGCTTATGGATCTTCGTTCCTGGTTGGTCCGGTGCAGGATCTGGGGCGACCGGTCGTGGCTTTCGAGTCCATCACCTTCAATCCCAAAGAACGTGCTTTCGAGATGACGTTTGCGCAAGGCGGTCGCGGCACGTTGAAACTTGCAAAAGTGGATCGTGAGCACATGGAGCTGGAAGTTGATTTCACGGACATCGACCCGAAACTGCCGTTTGCGGCGTTGCGCTCCATGTATGTCACTCGCACCAATGCTGACGTATCAGAGATTGCGTGGAAAGCGCCAGGTGCCAAAGGCTGGGAGGAGGCTCCCATCATGTCGTTCCAAGGTGCCAGCGCCGAGGAGATCTGGGCAGGGCGCAGTGTCCCGTCGCGTCACAATCTGAGCGCGCCGGACATGATTTTTGGGCCGTTCATGAACGCCAGGTAGCACGCAGTGCCTGGTCAGTCCTGGCAAAAGCGAGATTTTGTTGTTTTGGATCAGATACAACGAATTCTGGTTGCAGTTCAAAGGATTTGCCGCGCTACCGTTGCTGTTGAATTAAAGCGGGTCATCAATCTGGATACACTAGCGGGACTTGATGTTCGGAACAGCCTCGCAGCGGCCGATGGATCCGGGAAGACAGATCATTGACGCAGCACACAAAGGGCATCAGCCCTGGTGTCAAGAAATAGCGATCCGGAAAACAAGACAGACCATATTAAAAAAGAGGGAATCAGACATGAACAAGAAATCGGGCTCAGTGGGTAACGGAACCGTACTTTGGGAATTCGATCACCGCGGTGTGGCAACGGTGACGTTGAATCGTCCTGAGGTCAACAACGCTTACAACGGTGACATGATCAGCGGCTTGCATGAAGCCATGGATCTGCTGGGTGGCATGAGTGGCTTGCGAGTCGTGGTGCTGCGTGGCAACGGCAAACATTTTCAGGCGGGTGCGGATCTGGCGTGGATCAACGCCGAAGGCAAGAAAGGGCCGGAGTCCAATATCGAGGCCTCACGCGCAACTGGCGATGCCGTGCGTCGACTCAATGAACTGCCGGTTCCGACGGTCGCCATGGTCCAGGGTGGGTGTTTTGGAGGCGGTACAGGGGTGATCGCAGCCTGTGACGTGGTGGTGGCTGCGGAAAACGCAATATTTGCGATTACAGAAGCTCGCTGGGGTTTGATGGCAAGCATTATCTTCCCGCAGCTCATCCAGGCGATTGGCCTGCGCAATGTGCGCCGCTATGCGCTCACATGCGAGCGCTTTGGTCCCGAGGTGGCGCAGCGGATCGGATTTGTGCATGAGGTCTGCGCGCTGGATCAGCTCGAAGCCACAGCAGACAAGATTGTCGATTCACTGATCATGAACGCCCCGGGGGCAGTTTCGACAACCAAACAGCTCAACATGAAAGTCGCCAATGCGTACCTGGCCGATGAGGCCTTTGACTTCCTGGTGCGCAAACATGCCGAAACCAGACAGACGCAAGAGGCCGCTGAAGGTACCCTGTCGTTTCTGGAGAAGCGCAATCCCAAGTGGTACGTGCCGAAAGGCTGAAGAAGGGTTTGAGCGGGGGGATTGATCAGAGTCCCTTGCTTATCAAAACAGAACGCCAGAGCGAATTCACGCTCTGGCGTTCTGTTTTTGGACTGGATATCGGGTCTGCTGATCTGATATCTGCAAAGGTCATCGACCCGGCATAGTGCAACGTTCAGGTGAGTGATCGTGATGCCGATCGGGCGTCGGGGTTGCCGGTCTTTCCCGGACCCGCAAACCCGGTGTGCATCGGATCGTCCTGATAAGGCTCGAGGCTGCGGCATGGACCCAGCACTGTCATGGCGACAACGGCGTGTCGCAGACCCGCTGGTGTCGCCAGATTTACACCAAGACCTGGCGTGCGATGTCTGGGTTGATGTCGTGCATCATCCGTCGAGCGCCCCGCAGCACGTTGTGGTAATGGTGCGATGGTGGCAGCGGCAGGTTTCCATTCATCTTGAGTGGGCATGACCGGTTGCGGTTGTGTGACAGGTCTGGGCTGTGGCACAGGCTCAGAGCGGCGTTGCTCTGCCTGCCGGGCTGGCGTGCCACGTTCTGGCTGGTGATCCGCCCGGTTTTCAGCCAGTGGCTCAGGCTG
>CAZBIN010000059.1:6730-6941 GCA_964491995.1 uncultured Orrella sp. | reverse complement strand
TCGGGAAACCTGGTTGCCGGCATTTCGCCAGAAGATTTTTTCAGCCCGGATGTATCGAGTTCCTGGTCTGGCTTTGCAGGGGGTAGCGGTGGCAGTTTGTCCATGTTCCTGGCCGATGCTTGCACGCGCCAGAAAATGATCCCCAGGCCCACCAGGAAAAGCACCAGACCGAAGGGTGCCCCGAACATATAGGCCAGAAACGCGGCAAAGA
>CAZBIN010000059.1:1649-6720 GCA_964491995.1 uncultured Orrella sp. | reverse complement strand
TGACAGAAATAGCAAAAAAGACTATAAGGAGACGGCTGTCCCTTCGGTCGGGCCTTTTTTTTTGGAGGAGTTTGTGGCAGCAACATGGGCTTTAAACTCGCGGAATGCCGTTCGAATCCCCTGGATTGCCAGCAATGTTGTCGCGCATCGAGGTGTCAGCCTGCAGGTTGCGCATACGATAGTAGTCCATGATGCCCAGCTGGCCACCGCGGAAGGCCTCGGCCATGGCCAGTGGCACTTCAGCCTCGGCTTCCACAACCTTGGCTCTCATTTCCTGCTCCTTGGCAACGGCCATCGCACGACGCTCTTCAGCCTTGGCCTGCGCAATCTGTTTGTCTGCGTTGGCTTGGTCTATCTGAAGCTTGGCACCGATGTTTTCTCCGACATCGACATCGGCAATATCAATCGAAAGAATTTCGTAGGCCGTACCGGCATCAAGACCTTTTTGCAGAATGTGCTTGGAGATCTGATCCGGGTTCTCCAGAACGGTTTTGTGGCTGTCTGCCGAACCAATTGTGCTGACCATTCCCTCGCCGACACGTGCAATGATGGTTTCCTCGCCTGCACCGCCCACCAGACGGTCAATGTTGGTGCGAACCGTCACACGCGCAACGCCCAGAAGCTGAATGCCGTCACGTGCGACTGCTGCTATTCGTGGTGTTTCGATCACTTTTGGCAGTACCGACATCTGCACAGCCTCCAGCACATCGCGTCCAGCAAGATCGATGGCGGCGGCACGTTTGAACGTGAGTGGAATATTCGCCTTGTCGGCTGAGATCATCGCGTTGACCACCCGTACGACATTACCACCGGCAAGATGGTGTGCCTCGAGATCGTCGAGCGGAATGTGCAGGCCGGCTTTGACCGCACTGATGCGCGCCGTCACCATGGTGGCCGGTGGCACCCGGCGAAGCCGCATCGCTACGAGTGTGAATAATCCGACATACGCGCCCGATGCCCATGCTGCAATCCACAAGGGAATCGGTACCAGATACAGTATGAGGACCAGTACTGCCACCAGTGGCAACAAAAGTCCGAAGGCCCCGAACAGACCGAATAACGTCTCAAGCATCAAGCTTCTCCTGTGGGTGAGGGTGGTGCAGACACATGTCTGACGACCACTCGGTTGCCATCGACGTGATCGACTCGCACGCAGGCCCCCGCGTCAATGTAGTTGCCGTCGGATACGACATCAATGCGTTTGCCCTGAATATTTGCAATGCCGGCCGGGCGCAGTGCGGTGGCCGCGATACCCGTCTGTCCGACCAGTTCGTGGTCGCTGAGGGGTTCTGATGTGAAGCCACTGCCAGACTCGAGGCCCGTTTTTAGAACAAGATGTCGGCCCATGGGAGAGCGTGGCAACAACCGTAGCAGCAGCAGACTTGCAGCGATCGCAATCACCAGCGAGATCCCGAGACGCGTTGCCGCAGCCAGCAAAGCCTCAACAGACGCACCAGCACCGACGGTACTGAGCATGATGGCACCCAGCAAGGCAAGAATGCCAAGCACACCCGCAATCCCGAAGCCCGGTAGTACAAAGGCCTCTATCAGCAGTAGCAAAACTCCGGCGGCAGCAAGAAGGGCCTCTTCCCAGCCAGCCAGATTGACCAGCCAGTGGCCCCACATGAAAAGCCCCAGTGCGCTCAGACCCAGAGCACCCGGCACGCCAAAGCCTGGTGTACGGATTTCGATAATGATGCCCAGCATGGCCACAGTCACAAGCAAGGAACTGACAATGGGGTGCGTCAGAAACCGGACCAGTTCTTCAGCCCAGTTGGTCTGAGTATCAACGATCCGGGCGTCCCTGATGCCAAGGTCATCGAGGGCTTGGGTTAACGTGACCGCCTGGGCGTCTGCGATGCCTAGCTTGAGTGCCTCCTGCGTGGTCAGTGTGAGCAACTTTCCTTTCTCGATCACGCCCGGAATGATCACGTCGGCATCAACCATTGCCTCTGCAACCTGGGTGTCCCGGTTGCGCATCTCGGCGGTTGCGCTAAATTCCTTGCGGACATAGGAAACGGTCTTTTCGGAGACAGGTTGCGTTTCGGTGCCACTGGATTGCACGGGCGTGGCGGCACCGATGGTCGCCCCGGGGGTCATCACAATGGCTTTGGCTGCGAGGCTGATCAGTGCACCCGCTGAAATGGCACGGCTATCGATAAAAGCAATCGAGTTGACCGTGCTCTTCAGAAGCGCATCCCGAATCTGAACGGCGGCATCGACGCGTCCGCCGAATGTGTTGATCTGCAAGACGACTGCGGTGGCCCCGTTGCTTTCTGCCTCTCGCAAAACCCTCTCGATGTAGGGTGCGACTCCCAGATCGATCATGCCCTCGACCTGGGCTACGTACACCACAGGTTGCCTGGCACTAGACCAGGCTGACAAATGTCCTGCCGCCAGACTCAGCAGCAACAGAACCGGGACCAAGAAACGCATTTTGAGGAAAGCATGAACCATGAGCGCAAGTGTACGTGATTAACCTTGAGCAAGCGCAATACACCCACGGGTGCGCAGCGGGAAAAGGCCGACGGCCGTGCGCAGGAGCCCGCACGATCAAAGTTGTGCTTTCAAAGGGCAGCCAGCGTTGCCTGACGTGCCCGCTTGGCTGCCATCACCACCGCCAGCACTATCAGCAAAGCGCCGATGACTGTTCGAACCCATCCCTCCATCAGGAATATAGGAACCCCGGCGCAGGCGAAAAATGCCGCACCGTAGTACTTGGCCCAGGCGTGTCCAAGTCTGGTGGCTCTCTGGAACACAGGAAAGAAAGCAGAAAAGAGAGCCAGCACGATGAAAAACATAGCCCACGGACGCAAGAAGAACAGGCTGAGGTCATCGCTTGTTGACAGTGCTCGCGAAAGATTGAGTTCTGCCAGTGGGCCGAGTACAACCCCAAGCACCATCGGCGTGAGCGGAAAGCCGTTCTTAACCATGACAAATCCGAGTATGCCAAATGCCAGCAGCGTCCAGATGTCGAATGTCGTGTTGTTGAGCGTGAAAACACCGATTGCACAATAGGCCAGAATGATCACGCCTAATATATAAAGCGGGACTCGGGTCACAAGCAGGAAAACCCGCAGAGCGCCCGACGTCATGGCTAGCGTCATGAAATTGGCCAGAAAATAGGCAACCATGATGCCGTAGGCCAGCACCGCCTGATTGGAGATGAACGTTGGGCTGGGCGCGATATTGTGAATGGTGAGTGCGCCCAGCATGACCGCTGTGACGGCGTCGCCCGGGATTCCGAGCGCCATCATCATGATCAGTGCCCCTCCCGCGGTGGCATTGTTTGATGTCTCTGATGCAATCACTCCTTCGGGAATACCGGTGCCGTACTTCTCCGGATGCCGGGATGCTTTTTTGCTCTGATCGTAGGCGAGGATGTTGGAAATCGAGCTTCCAGCCGCTGGCAACAACCCAATAAAGAGTCCGATTGCCGAAGAGCGTAACCCGACGACCCAGTGCTTGATATTGAGACGAATCGATTCCCGATGTTCGATTCTCACCGCTTTGTGATGTCCGGAGATCATAGGTTTGCGGGAGCTTTCGCTGTCGCTCAGGTCGTTGAGCAACTGGCTGAATGCAAACAGGCCGATTAGTACGGGCAGGAATGCGAACCCTGCGCCGAGTGATTCGAAGCCAAAGGTGAAGCGCGCTGCGCCGTTGATATGGTCTTCCCCTATAGAGGCCACCAGCAGACCAACGGCACCGGCGATCAGGCCCTTGATCATTGCGCCTTCAGAAAGGCTTGCGGCAATGGTCAGCGCAAAACATACCAGCATGAAATAGTCCCAGGGGCCAAATTCCAGCCCGATCGCCGCAAGTGTCGGTGCCAGAAACACAAGCACGACGGCTGAAAGTATCCCGCCGAAGAATGACGCCCACAGACCCAGACCTAAAGCCAGACCCGGGCGACCGTTGCGAGCCATGGGAAAGCCGTCAAAAGTGGTGGAAATTGATGACGGTGTCCCGGGAATGCCGATCAGAATCGATGCAAACATGCCGCCGGTCAGCCCTCCGACGTAGACTCCCAGCATGGTTGAGAGTCCCTCGATAGGACTCATGCCAAATGTAAAAGGCAACGCAAGCACGACCGCCATGGTGATCGTGAATCCGGGGATCGACCCGGCGACCAGCCCCGCCAGAACGCCCAGGGCCATTAGAAAAAGATTGTTCAGGGCAAAGACTTCAACAAAAGCGTTTGCCAGATTGGTCAAAATCATGATGGGTGTCCCGGATCAGCTAAACAGCTCGCCTCTTGGCAGTAACACGCCAAGGGCATACGTGAAAATCGCCCACATGCCACCGACCGAGACAATGGAGATCAGCGCGTGCAAAATGATCTGACGCGGCGACCAGCCTCCCAGAATTGACTGCGTGACAAAGACAAATAACATACCCGCAGCCAGCATCCCCAGCAACGGCAATGTCAGCAGAAACACGGCGAACATCACAAAGCAGATGATCGGGTTCTGGTAGGTGCGCAGCCAGGCTGTGAGGCTCCAGGGCGAGCCTTCGGGTGGAGGGTTCGCCAGCGACTGGAGCAGATAGACGACGCTGAGCGCCGACAGAAGAATCAGCACGAAGCGGGGCCAGACTTCAGAGCCCATCTCGGAGAAGGGCACTTCACGAATGTTGAAGGTTTGCCAGAAAAAGATACCGCACAGCAGCAATAATAGTACGGCGGTGACAGAGTCCCGGTTGATGCGTTTCATAGAATTGATGCCTCGGTTTCTTGAAACAGTCTTTGAACGGTTTCAGGCCGTTCGGACGCCCAGTGTCGCCGCAACGGCCTGATCGTTGCGCCGCGCGACCCTGGAGGCGCACGGCGCGGCTGCCAGCATTCGACGTCTCTTGCACCTGCGTGACGTCTAGACTGACTGAACTTACTTTTTGTACATGCCGATCTTGATGGCCAGACGCTCATGCTCTGCGTAGCCTTGCTTGAGAAAAGCCAGGTAGCCCGCAGCATTCTTGTACATCACCATCGAACCAGCCGTTTCGATGGATTTGACCAGCGCTGGGTCTTTGGCCGCCTTGGCAAAGGCTTCATCCCAGAACTTGATGAACT
>CAZBIN010000059.1:0-1639 GCA_964491995.1 uncultured Orrella sp. | reverse complement strand
GGTAAGGCGACTCCACGAGCAAGACCGTAAACAATGTCGTACTTCTGCTCTTTCAGTGTGGGGATCTCAGGCACGATTGGGTCTCGCTCAGGCATTGCAATGCCCAGACCCAGCAAAGAGCCTTCTGTGATGTATTGCTTTGCCGAAAGCACATTGCTCTCGCCCATCATCACGTTGCCAGATAGCAGGGCAGTATTGCGCTCTCGGGTGCCGTCATAAGAAACGTAGCGCAGCTGAATGTCGGCGGCATCCTCCAGCAAGAGGAAGATGAAGTGGCTGGTCGATCCCAGCGTCACACCCACCGTGACCGAGCGCGGATTCTTCTTGGAGAGATCCACCATTTCTTTCAAGGTCTTGAAGGGCGCCTTGGTGGATGAAGCAATGATCGATGGTGTGTAACTCACCAATGCAACCGGTTCGAAAGCATCATAGGTGAAGTTTGCACGACCCGTCAGATAGCTGGTGATGACGCTTTCGTGCAATGCGATCATGGTACAGCCATCCGGTTTGGAATCCTTGACCTGAATGGTGCCACGGTTGCCGCCTTGACCACCGACGTTGACGACTTGCAACTGCGGTTTGATGTTGGTCTTGTTGATGGTGTCAACGTATTGACGGAACACAATGTCGGTGTCTCCGCCTGCCGCCCATGGGACGATCAGCTGGGCGGTTGAGCAATTGGGCGCTGCAGCCAGAGAAACGGCGGGTGCAGCTGTGAGTGATAGCGTTGCCACGGTAGCGGCAGCTGCAAAGTAACGGGCTTTGAACATGTATGGCTCCTTTTGTATTTCTTGCGCTTTGGTTAAAAAGGAAAAGCTCTTACGTGCGATGTTCCAGACAATTCAATCGAAGGCCTCTGACGATCTCATGCGACATGATTCATAGTCGCTGGCCAACCGGTTTGGTCAGGGGGCTTGGTAAAAAGCCACCAGACCCAGAACCCGACCCGAATTGACTCACGCTGAACGTTGAATCAGTTACTCCGAACTGCAACCCTGAACGGGATCGAGAGTGGATGGATTCAAAGCATCAAAATGTTGCCTTCAAAACTTTGATGCAAATTTCATGCCATTGCTGCGTAGCGCTCAAGGCGTCTTGTTCAAGCATTTGATTGTCCATGGGGAAACATGAATTATCAAGAGCCTGGGTTTCGGGCATTCCCTAGTTTTTGCAGTTTTCAGTCACTGTTTTAAGCCCGCGCTGGCATAAAATGAGCAAGTTGAGCTTCAATCAAAGTCAGTCTGTCTGACCCCTGTTGCCAGAAGCCGAAGGAATCAAACATGACACAGCAACCCCATTTTTCTGATTCACCTGCAGTCACGCGTGTGGCCATTGCCGGACTGGGGGCCATTGGGCAGTCCCTGGCCAGATCCATTGCCTCAGGCAAGGTTCCCGGGGTGCAACTTGCCGCCGTCAGTGCCAAGAACCATGAGAAGGCCCGTGCCTTTGTGCAGACGCTTGCCGCAGCCGTTCCCGTGTTGACCATCGATCAACTCGAGCCGGTGGCTGATCTTGTGATCGAGTGCGCACCAGCGGCACTGCTCTCGGAGATCGTGACGCCATTTCTGAAAGCAGGCAAACAGGCGATTGTGCTCTCGGTGGGTGCGTTGCTGTTCAATGATCACTTGCGGGAACTGGC
>CAZBIN010000058.1:6650-14572 GCA_964491995.1 uncultured Orrella sp. | reverse complement strand
GCAAGCACGGCGGCTCGCAACGCATGATTGAGATCAGCAAGCGCGAACAGTTCTACCAGCAAGAGTACTGTGGTTGTGTCTACTCATTGCGAGATACCAACCGCCATCGAGTTGACCAAGGTCGGGAGCGCATCAAACTCGGTGTCAAATTCTACGGACGCGAAGAATCCTGATCCCATACCAGCGATCTGGACAGTCTGACAATGCAAAGATCGCGCTCATTTAACAATCGGGTGAGCGCTTGGCCACCCAGCACGTGATACTCGGCCACTCTTGCCTGGCCAACCGGGTCTCCTGCAAGCACCGCACGAGACGGATGCGCCATGATCACACTGCCCGAGCCGCAGCCGTCGAGCCAATGTTGCATAAGCCTCTCATAGGGCAAGGCCGGTCGGGTGAAATCGTAAATCCCAGCAAATCCTGAGTTCCCCATAAATCCGGCCGCACGTGCTGATCGATCCATCGAGCAAGCCCCCAGACCCTGAATCACCATGGCTTTAAACCACTGCCGCAGACCTGTGTGCTGCAGACCTGAAATTGCCTGGGTACTTCTGATCCAGGGACGTTGAAGAGGCTGACTACCAGCCCCTTCAAAAACGGCTGGACCCGATCTTCGAGTCAGCTCGTCTAGCAGCACGTCACGCACCACCGGCAACTGATGCACATGCTGGTGACCATCGACGTAGTCTGGCAGACGACCAAACAAATCCTCAAAACGGTCGAACTGGCGCCTGACTGCATTTTGCACCCATGGACGGGATATGCTTCCCAGATAGCAGGCCAGAATCAGACGTGCGAGCGAAGTTTGCACCTCGCTATTGTCCAGATCACCCACCACTTGCGTCAGGTTCAGATGCAGGCCCACATCAATATAAAGTCCGTCAAGCCATGAGGAACGCTCGCGTAAACCTTGTGCATCAACCAGCACGCTGGTGCCACCCAAACGATGACGCCCTCCCAAGTCTACAATGGCAAGATCAACGTCAGGATGCAGGCCGTAATCGTCAGCACAGATTGAGATACCCTTCATCAGCCCCTCCCTTCAAAACACACCTTGTCTCCACTGCATACCCGATGAAACCCTTGGTCAAACAACTTTTCTGGTTTGTTGTCGTTGGAACCAGCGCTGCTGCAGTGCACTGGCTAGTAGTCGTTGCCTTGGTCTCTGGCACATTGCTACATCCTCTACTGGCCAATGTGGCAGGATGGCTCGTTGCATTTATGGTGTCTTTTACTGGACACTACCAGTTGACATTCCGCTATCAAAAGACCAGCGCTGCGGCAACCATGAAACGGTTTTTTTTGCTGTCCGGAGTCGGCTTCCTGATCAACGAAGTGTCCTACGCGCTGCTCATGAGGTTCACCACCATTCATTACCAATGGCTACTGGCCGGTGTGCTCATCGCCGTGGCCATGCTGACGTTCTTGATCAGCAAGTTCTGGGCTTTTGCACCGAATCGACTGACCGCTTGATCGGCGCACAAGATAAAGCGGACGTCCTTTGACCTCGTCATAAATTCTGGCAATGTATTCTCCAACGACACCAAGTGAGAGCAGATTGATTCCGGAAAAAAACAGCAAGATAGTCACAATGGTCGGCCATCCTGCTACCGGGTTGTCATGAAACAAATGTTCGATCACGATCATGAGGCCGTAGACAAATGAACACATCGAAACCAGAAAACCGATAATACTGACCGCGCGTAGCGGCCAGGTGGTAAACGAGGTCAAACCTGTGCTCGCCAGCCGCCACAACGTTCGAATATTGAAAGAGCTTTGCCCACTCATGCGGCTTTGCGGCATATACGGGATCGGCTCCGTGCGAAACCCGACCCAGGCATACAACCCCTTCATGAACCGGTTGCGTTCAGGCAACCGCAAAAGAGCGTCTACCACATCCCGATCCATCAACCGAAAGTCACCGGCATTGGGCGGCACCTTGACACGATTGCCGCTATGCAAAAGCGCGTAAAACAGCTTGGTGCCAAGGCGCTTCCTCCAACCTTCGTCCTGACGGCCTTCCCGTACGGCATAAACCATGTCCACACCCTGCTCCCAACGCCTGACCATCGAGCCGAGCAGTTCGGGTGAATGCTGCAAATCAGCATCCATGAGAATCACAATGTCCCCCTGAGATGCCTCAAGACCCGCCGTCAGAGCGGCTTCCTTGCCAAAATTTCGGGTCAGTTCAATAAACCGGAAGCCGGGTTGCTGACTCCAGGACTTCATCAGGATGGATGTCGCATCCACGCTGCCATCATCAACCACAATCACTTCCCAGGCGTCGCTGAGCGATCCCAGTTCCTGGCGCAAAAGCGGCAAGAGCACCAGTAAGTTATCGTGCTCGTTGTAGGCTGGCACCACACACGAAATCAAGCGATCTGAAGCGTGACGGACAGGATTGCCGACAGACGGACTGTCTGCCCCTCTTTCAATGGATTCGGCTGGCATCTCGTACGCATCAGTCATGGTCGTTGGATAATTCGGGTAGAGATCGCCATGATACCTTCTGATGCACATGGACAGCGCTCATACTTGACTCAAAACAGATCGACAGACAAAAAACTCCGGCATATGAACGAGCGAGCACCTACCCGCAAATGTGGGTAGGTGCTCGCGTCTCTTGCTGTCCTCTTAATGATTACTGAAGCGTACGGTCAAATACGTAGCTCCCATCCTTGAAGTCAACCGGCACCACGTCCTTCGGTCCAAATCTGCCTTGCAAAATGAGCTTGGCGATCGGATTCTCCAGATTTTGCTGGATTGCGCGCTTCAAGGGACGTGCGCCAAACACAGGATCAAACCCGCCACGGGCAAGTTCGGCCAGAGCAGCCGGCGTCACCTCAAGCTGCATCTCCTGTGCAGCAAGCCGCTTGGCGAGCCTGTCCACCTGAATGGCTGCGATTCTCTCGATGTGAGCGTTCTGCAGGGCATGAAACACCACCACCTCATCAATCCGGTTCAAAAACTCTGGTCTGAAATGCGTCTTGAGTTCATCCCAGACCACTTCCTTGATGGCATCATAGGGTTTACCTACCATTGACTGGATATGCTGAGAACCGAGGTTCGAGGTCATGACAATCACGGTATTTCTGAAGTCCACGGTTCGACCTTGACCATCCGTCAGGCGTCCGTCATCAAGCACCTGCAGCAATACGTTGAATACGTCCGGATGCGCCTTTTCAACCTCATCAAGCAACACCACGCTGTAAGGCTTGCGACGCACCGCTTCAGTCAGATAGCCACCCTCCTCATAACCCACATAACCCGGAGGCGCGCCGATCAGACGGGCCACCGAGTGCTTCTCCATAAACTCACTCATGTCGATGCGGATCATGTGCTCGTCTGAGTCAAACAGAAAATCTGCCAGCGCCTTGGTGAGTTCGGTCTTGCCAACACCGGTCGGGCCCAGAAACAGAAACGAACCATACGGGCGAGTCGGATCCGCCAGACCAGCACGGGAGCGGCGAATCGCGTCCGCCACCAGACTGACCGCCTCATCCTGACCAATGACACGCTGATGCAGGCGGTCTTCCATCTGCAGCAACTTGTCACGCTCACCCTGCATCATCTTGGACACTGGGATACCCGTCGCTCTTGACACGACTTCAGCAATTTCCTCGGCACCAACCTGCGTTCGCAGCAAAGTCGGCTTTGCTTCAGCCTGGTCACTCTGCGCTGCGCCTTCAGCAGCCTTGAGTCGCGCCTCGAGCTCAGGCAACCTGCCGTACTGCAGTTCCGCAAGCTTGTCATACTGCCCACGGCGCTGAAGATCTGCCATTTCGGCACGCAACTTTTCGATTTCTTCCTTGATGACCTGAGTGCCCTGCACGGCGGCTTTTTCAGCCTTCCAGACTTCCTCGTAGTCGTTGTACTCGCGCTGAAGCGCCTCGAGCTCTTGCTCAAGCATCTGCAAACGACGCCTGGACGCTTCGTCAGTCTCCTTCTTGACTGCCTCACGCTCGATCTTGAGTTGAATGATGCGTCTCTCGAGCTTGTCCATCACTTCCGGCTTGGAGTCGATCTCCATGCGGATCCGGGCAGCGGCTTCGTCAATCAAGTCGATTGCTTTATCAGGCAAAAAGCGATCCGTGATGTACCGATTTGACAGCTCGGCCGCCGCAACAATCGCCGGATCTGTAATCTCAACTCCATGGTGCAGTTCGTATCGCTCCTGCAGCCCCCTCAAGATTGCAATGGTCGACTCAACGTCTGGCTCATCGACAATGACCTTTTGAAACCGGCGTTCAAGCGCGGCATCCTTCTCGATGTACTTGCGATACTCGTCAAGTGTTGTTGCTCCAATGCAGTGCAGTTCACCGCGTGCCAAGGCTGGTTTGAGCATGTTGCCCGCATCCATGGCGCCCTCGGCCTTGCCCGCGCCCACCATCGTATGGATCTCATCAATAAATACAATATTGCTGCCATCATCTTGTGACAGCTCCTTGAGCACTGATTTCAGGCGCTCCTCAAATTCCCCGCGGAATTTGGCACCGGCGAGCAGACTGGCTAAGTCAAGCGAGAGCACTCGCTTGCCACGCAATGTTTCGGGCACTTCGTCATTGACAATGCGTTGCGCCAGCCCTTCGACAATCGCTGTCTTACCAACTCCAGGCTCACCAATAAGCACCGGGTTGTTCTTGGTTCGACGCTGCAGGATCTGAATAGCCCTGCGGATCTCATCATCACGACCGATCACAGGGTCGAGCTTGCCAGCACGGGCGCGCTCTGTGAGATCCGTGGTGTATTTGGCCAGCGCCTCACGGTTTGCCTCACCTTGCTGGTCTGTCACTGCATCACCCCCGCGCACGGCATCAATCGCAGCTTCCAGCGGCTTTCGCTGCAGACCCGATTCGGTCAACAGTCGGCCTGCTGGTCCCTTGTCATCAGCCAGTGCCAACAGAAAAAGTTCCGTGGGAATATAGGTGTCACCACGCTTGCCAGCCTCTTTGTCGGTGCGGGTAAGCACGGTCTGCAGGTCACGGCTGATCTGCACGTTGCCATCGCCACCTTGAACTTTTGGCAAAACATCAATGGCTTGCTGCAGCGCTGGACCCAGACGATTAACGGCCACGCCCGCACGTGCGAGCAGACTGCCAGCACCGCTCTCAGCATCAGCCAGCATCGCAGCAAGCACATGCACAGGTTCAATGTATTGGTTGTCGTTGCGCGCAGCCAGGCTCTGGGCATCGGCCAGAGCCTGCTGAAACTTTGTCGTCAGTTTGTCGAATCGCATGATCAGTCCTGTCGTGTTCGTTGTGTCGAGGTGATTCACCTTCTCAATGTTCATTACATGGGGGCGATGAGTGCAATTTCAATGCGGCAAGAGACGAACAAAAATTGCCCCCGAACCATTATGATGCTCCGCATGGACCGACTTGTTCAACTAGAAGCTTTCGTTGCCACTGCCAGTCTGGGGAGCTTCTCGCAAGCTGCCCGTGCTGAAGGGGTTAGCCCTGCACTGATAGGACGGCGGATTGACGCACTCGAGGCCCGTCTAGGCGTGCGACTGTTTGCTCGCTCGACGCGAAGACTCTCACTGACGGTCGAGGGGCAGACCCTGCTTGATGATCTTCCTGCGCTTCTTGATGCACTGCGACAGACCGAAGCACGGATAAGCCAGGCCAGTGCACAGCCCGCCGGTCTTCTTCGGCTGACTGCGCCAGCTGGCTTTGGAAGACAACATGTCGCACCGCTGCTACCTGCGCTCAGGGCACGCTACCCTGCACTGGAGTTCTCTCTTGATCTGAGTGACCACTTCGTTGATCTGGTTTCACAACGCGTCGATTGCGCAATCCGCATTGGTGAACTCACAGACTCCAGTTTGGTGGGTGTGCGACTGGCCGACAACCAACGTGTTGTGGTGGCATCACCAAACTATTTAAGCCGCCACGGCACTCCTGACTCACCGGCGGATCTGAAGGCTCATCAGTGCCTGAGTCTGGCGGCGCTCAGCGGACAAAACCGAGGATGGCTGTTTCGTGTTGACAATCAGACAAGAGCCTTTCGAATCCACGGCGCGATGTCCTGCAGCGACGGTTCTGTGCTGCACGAATGGTGCCTGCAAGGTTACGGGCTGGCCTGGCGCTCACTCTGGGAGGTTCAGGGCGACATCCAGGCGGGTCGACTCGTCAGTGTGCTTGATGCATTCAGAGCACCACCCAACGGCATCTTCGCACTTATGCCAGAAAGGCGTCTGACACCGCCCAAAGTGCGCGTTCTGGTTGACTGGCTCAAATATCACTACCAACAACCCGACTATTGGCAAAGAAGCACCGCCAATCGTGTTTGATAGGGTTGAATGAAAGAGTGCTTAGTGATCTGCTACTTTTAGGAAATGGCAAGATCTGGACAATGAATCCTTAATGATGAAGTTTTGCAACAGTGGGCCCGTACATTAATATGCAACTGTCTGCTTCTAGGCTATCAAACATTACAATCTAGCCCATATGAGTCAAAAACGCGTTCAGGTGAATGTCAGTTCACCCCACTGTTCAACTTGCATGATGGGCAATGTCTGCCTGCCAGCAGGGATGCCCGAGCGTGAACTCGAGCAGATCGATTTGCTGGTCAAGGAGAGGATTCGTCTAAAAAAAGGTGAGTTGCTGTTTCGACAGGGCGACCCGCTTGATGCGCTTTATGGCTTGCGCATTGGATCTCTCAAGGCGCAACTCGAGGACGCTTCTGGTCAAGTGCAGATCACCGGATTTTTCCTCCCGGGAGAGGTTGTCGGTCTTGACGGTATGCTCGAGTCCGTGCACGCCTCGAATGCCGTTGCCATGGAAGACTCCGAAGTCTGTGTTGTCAAACTCGATGACATTGATGAAATCAGTCGTTATGCGCCTTCTTTGCAACAGCAAGTCAGGCGCATCATGAGCAAGGAAATTTCGCGCTCGCACCAGGTTCTGCTCGCACTAGGCTCCATGAGATCTGAAGCCAGGCTGGCTGCGTTTTTGATAAATCTTTCCCAGCGCCTGTCCGCTCTTGGTTACTCTTCGAGCGACTTTGTCATGCGGATGAGTCGCGAGGAAATTGGCAATTACCTCGGACTCACGCTTGAAACTGTCAGTCGGCTGTTTTCCCGATTCGCACGTGACGGACTGATCCGGGTCAGCCAGCGTGAAGTGCGAATCCTGGATATTGAAGCACTCAAGCAGCTGGCAGGCCAAGTCGTCTAGACCGGAAGACATCTTCCCGCACAAAATCCAGAAGCGTTCCATCAGACTGCAATGCAGCCTGCCCCAACTGGGCCGCCCAATACTGCGAACCTCCTTCGCTTCGAGCCCACTCGTACAACTTTCGGGTGTAGATCTGAAGATCATACGCATGGGTAACCCCAATCGCACCGTGGACCGCATGCGCGATCGTCGCGATCCGTTGAGCACAAGCACTGGTCTGTGATTTGGCTAAAGCTGCCTGAAGATGAATCGGCTGCCACCCGGTTGTCTGGCAGCCCAGCTGGCTTGCCATGCGCAAAGCATAAACCTGCTCTGCCATTTCGGTGATCTGCTGCTGCACCGCCTGAAAACGCCCAATCGGTTTGCCGAACTGATTGCGATCATTTGCGTAACCCAGCGTCATATCCAGAACACGCTCAGCCACGCCGGCCAGCTGCACAGCCAGAACCAGAGCAGAACCTTGAGCGACCATTCCCGGCGACAAAGATCCGATGGGTCTGGTTTTGGTCACAACAACATTTGCATCAAAACAGCCTGCACCACCCACAGGCTCTAAAACACAGTCGGCCCGATCAACGTGGTAAACCATTTCGCCAGCCTGAATCAGCACTTCATCGGCCAGCCCAACCCCGGGTACACCCTGGGCAGTCAACACGCCCTGATCTGTCACGCGCCCAAAACCGCTCATCGCCACGCAGTGCTGCGCATTCACCGTTTGACCCAGGTGAGCCAGGACAGCACGCG
>CAZBIN010000058.1:2865-6640 GCA_964491995.1 uncultured Orrella sp. | reverse complement strand
AATGGCACACACACCGCGTGGCGACCTGCCGTAAACAGCACCTGCCACGCCGAGTCCCAACCCAGCCCTGCACCCTCAGGATACCCCGCCTCCTCGGGCACCAGCAAATCAGCAAAACCCGAGTCCGCGAGAGTCTGCCAAAGCGCCCTGCCATCCCGACTTGCCTCGATCTGTCGAATGACTGCGGGCGAACAGACATCGGCGAGCAGGCGATCAATCGAATCAAACATATCCAAGTGCATCATGTTCTACCTCAGTCCCAAACCACGAGCGATGATGCCACGCAGAATTTCGCGTGTGCCACCGCGCAATGAAAATGTCACACCCATCTGCTCCAGGTACGCAAGCGTACGCACGAGTTCAGCTGAGGCCTCGAACAATGGTCGTGCCGCGAGCCAGGATGCAATCTCGCGAATCACCTTTTGCTCAAAATCCGTACCATAGTCCTTGACCAGTGACGCTTGCACGGCGGGACTCTGGCCATTCAACAGTTCCTGAGTGACTGCCATCGACATTGCCCGCAAGACGGTCATCTCGGCAATCAACTCACCCAGCAGGGATTGTGTTGATGTGTCATCTACCCCTGCTTGTTTGACTTCCCGAGCCCACAGCTTGAGCAATGCCATACTGGAATAGATACGCTCAGGACCACTGCGTTCGAAGGCGAGCTCGGCATTGACTTGCTCCCAGCCCTGACCCTCAACGCCCACCAGTGCGTCGGCACCCAGCTGCACGTTTTCAAAAAAAACTTCGTTAAAGTGGGTATCACCAGCCATATCAACGATTGGACGAACCGTCACGCCAGGCAATGACAGATCGACGATCATTTGCGAGAGTCCCTTTTGCCGGTCTGCCGCCTCGCCACTGGTTCGCACAAGGGCAATCATGTAGTGGCAGTGATGCGCTACCGTGGTCCAGATCTTGTTGCCATTGAGGAGCCATCCCTGATCATTGCTTTGAGCGCGCGTTCGGATACTGGCTAGATCCGAACCTGAATTGGGCTCGCTCATTCCAATGCAGAAAAAAGCCTCTGCGCGACAGATTCTCGGGACATAAAACGCCTTTTGTGCATCAGTGCCATAGCGCATGATCAGTGGCGCACTCTGTCGATCAGCAATCCAGTGCGCCGCTACCGGTGCGCCAGCCACCAATAACTCCTCAGACAGCACAAAGCGAGAAAAGTAGTCTTTGTCTGCGCCGCCATGGCTGCCTGGAACCGTTAGCCCCAGCCAGCCCCTCTGCGCAAGCTTACGACTAAAAGCCTCACTGGCCCCCATCCAAGACCGCGCACGTTCATCTGCCGGTACGTTATGCATTTCTTCACGCAAAAATTCGCGTACCTGCGATCTGAACGCGTCGAGCCACTCGGGCTCAGCCACATAATCCAACGGCTTGAGCATCATCCTTGCAGTCTCCTGTGATCCACTCAGTTATTATCAAACAGCGCTAAAAAAACATCCAACCAGTCCAGGCAGGTCCGACTTGCGCTAGCGCTGAGATCGCATCAACCTGATGAACAGATTGAGATCCATGACACAATCCAAACCTGCGTTTCCTGACAGAACGACCTCCCAGACAGCTCTTCAAGGCGTGCGGGTTGTCGACCTGACCGCAGTGGTGTTCGGGCCCATGGCCAGCCAGACACTTGCGGATTATGGTGCCGAGGTCATCAAAGTCGAGTCACCTGCCGGCGACTCAACCCGGTACACGGGACCATCGCACACTCGCGGACTGTCTGCGATTTTTCTTGGCGTCAATCGTAACAAGAAAAGCCTCTGTCTGGACTTGAAGCAGCCAGCTGCCTTAAGCGCTTTGCTAAGACTCATCGACACAGCTGACGTACTAATGCACAGCATGCGCCCCCAGAAGATGCTCGCTCTCGGGCTGGACGCACAAACACTGTGTGCGCGAAACCCAAAACTGATCTACGCAGGTCTGTATGGCTTTGGTGAAGCGGGGACATACGCAGGAAAACCTGCCTATGACGATTTGATTCAGGGCATGAGCGGCGTAGTCGACATCGTCGAGCGTCAAAGTGGTCAGGCGCGCTATTTCCCGACCATCGCTGCAGACAAGACTTGTGGCATCGCGGCGGCCCATGCAATTCTGGCAGCTCTGTTTCAACGCGAAAGGACCGGTTGCGGCCAGTTTATCGAAATACCTATGTTCGAAACCATGACATCTTATGTTCTGGTCGAACATCTGTATGGCCATCACCTGCCGGATACTGGGGCGGACACCGGGTATCCGCGCGCACTGACTAAGTGGCGCAGACCTTACAAAAGCTCTGACGGCCTGGTTTGCGTCATGCCATACACCGATCAGCATTGGCAGCGATTTCTCGTGCAAGCAGGCTATGAAACGCACGCGAAGGATTCCCGGTTTCAAACCATTGAGGCCCGCACCGAGCATATTTCCTACGTCTACGAGACTCTGGGCTCGATTGTGGCGACCCAGACAACGGAATATTGGGTCGATCTGTGCGAGCGCATTCAGATCCCCGCTGCGCCGGTCAACCGCCTGCAAGACCTCGAGAGCGACCCTCACCTGCAAAGCGTAGGATTCTTTAAGGACGTCGAGGGCAAGGACGGACATCCTTACCGGTTTACCCGCAACCCGATCAGAATGCAGAACTCCTACGTAGAGCCCGAGCTTGCGCCAGAGCTCGGGCAACACACTGCTGAAGTTCTTGCACAAGCTGGCTTAGATGCCAAGGAAGTCGCCGATCTGATTGAGTCAGGAGCAGCACGCCAGATCTGAACCGACTGAAAACCCACTATTGAATCAGCCGACAGTACGAAAGTCGCATTCACCCATTTGGTTGCTTGACAGCCGCACGACTTGCTCGCGGCACTCCTTCAAACCATACGCACTTAAAAATCCAGATCAGAGTCTGTCTGAGAGGATTTGTCAGGCTGCATCAGCATGGTGAGCAAACTGGAGAGGGCTGTCACAAACCAGAAAAAGAAAAACCCAAAGGCATAAAGCCACTCGCGCTCGGGTCGGATGTACCCAAATATCGCTACATCCAGTGGGTCGATGAAAGCAAACACGACCGCACTAGCGACACCGGCCAGCAGAAAGGATGGCCATAAGACCAGCATGATCGAGCGAGCGTTCATTGCCTCGTTCCTTTACCGGGTGACAGAAGTGGGTGGCTGGACAGTGGTCGGTGACTTCTCAACCAACAGACCACGCTTGACACCGCCATCGTAGATAGTCTGGTCTGAAAAGTTCTGCAGCGCCAGGCTGATCGTAATGATGCAACCGACGATTGCCACAGCGGGCCCGAGCATCAGAAGCCAGGGCCAGGGTTCCCGATACCAGGGTACAGACTGTTCATGATCCGTCATCAAGTTCTCCTTCACTTACCTTGGAAATATGAAACTGGATGGCTCCCGAACCTCGGTCACCGCACCGTTGGATGAGTCCATCTCGCGTGAGACAGTGACAAACTCGATCGGATGCGATCCAGGTTCGATAGCACCATCATAGGGTGCCTGCACCACCACAGGCATCATGTAATTGCTTGCTGCTGGCACCTCGATTCTGTCTGCTGATTGTGCGCCAGATCGACCCACTCCGACCCTCAGCCCTTCAATACCTTGCGCCGAAATCGAAAGAACCAGAGGTGACTCAGACGAATTCAAAATCTGCAAACGATAGACGTTTTCAATCATGCCACCCGCCACTTCGCGGCCGAGAGAACCACGATCACGGATGACATCGACACGCAACGTCGTACGATTCGCCAGAGAACCCAGGAATACAGCAA
>CAZBIN010000058.1:0-2855 GCA_964491995.1 uncultured Orrella sp. | reverse complement strand
ACGATGATAACCATCAGCGTGGTATAGATCAGGATACGGGGTCGGGAAAGGCGCTTTCGGACCTGCTCATCCGTCAAGCCCTCTTCAATGCCACGCTCACTGGTGTAGCGAATCAGCCCTTTGGGATAGTCAACCTTTTCCATCACCTGGTTGCAGGCGTCAATGCAGGCACCACAGCCAATGCACATGTACTGCAGACCCTTGCGAATATCAATGCCGGTCGGACAGACCTGAACACAGATGCTGCAATCCACACAGTCACCGAGACCGGCCGCTTTGTGATCAAGCTTGCGCGAACGCGAGCCTCGCGGCTCGCCGCGCTTGTAGTCATAGGTCACGACATAAGTGTCATGATCGACCATCACGCTCTGAAAGCGGGCGTACGGACACATATATTTGCAGACCTGCTCACGCAGAAAGCCAGCGTTGCCCCACGTTGCAAAGCTGTAAAAAAACAGCCAGAACCACTGCCAGGGACCCAAGGCAAAAGCCAGCAAATCCACGCCAAGAGACCGAATCGGCGCGAAATAGCCAATAAAAGTAAACCCTGTCCAGAACGCCACCGCAATCCAGAGCATGTGTTTGGTTGCCTTGAGGCGCAGCTTCCTGAAACTGAACGGCGACTCATCGAGGCGAATCCTGGCGACTCGGTCACCTTCAACCTTGCGCTCGATCCACATAAAAATTTCTGTGTAGACAGTCTGGGGGCAGGCGTAACCACAAAACAATCTTCCCGCCACAGCTGTAAACAGAAACAAGCCTAGCGCGGAAATAATCAGCAGCAGCGTCAGGTAAATAACATCTTGAGGCCAGAGCACCATGCCGAAGATGTAAAACTTACGGGCGCCAAGGTCGAACAGAACGGCCTGACGCTCGTTCCATTGCAACCAGGGCAGCCCATAGTAAAGCGCCTGGGTCAGGACCACCAGAACAATACGCCACTGCGCAAACCATCCGGTTACTGAGCGAGGATAGATCTTGCGCCTGACATCGGCCAAGGTTTCTTCCAGCGTTTCAGCCCCCGGACGCACCTTCTTCGCACCTGCGGGGCGCCACGGAGGTGGCTGCTCGATGGCACTTTCTGGAAGGGGTTCTCGCGGGTTCTCAGTGGACATAAAGTTCTGGCTCCATCCTTTACTTTGCTGATGTCGCAGCAGTTGTGGCCACTGCCTGCGATCCTCGGTTGGTCAGTCCCCACACCCATGCAGTCAACATACGGATCTGCTCAGGCGAAAGAATGTGTTCCTGCGCAGGCATGCGATTGTTCAGTCCATTCATGATGGCATTGACAATCGTGCGCTCCGAGCTGCCATACAGCCAGACACCGTCGGTCAAGTTAGGTGCGCCCAGCAACTTGTTACCTTTTCCGTCCACACCGTGACAGGCCACACAGTTCGCCGTGAATCCGCGTTGGCCACGGATGGCGGCCAACTGATTGTGCGCCAGCCCCGAGAGCGAGCGGACATACTGGGCGATATCTGTCGCGGTGGCCCCGTCAACCACTCCGGAGAAAGCGGGCATGATGCCATTTCTGCCCAGAGTAATCGTCTGTGTAATCGCCTCGGGTGTTCTTGGATAGAGAGAGTCACCTTCGACCAGATTCGGGAAGCTGTAGCTACCCCGAGCGTCCGAGCCGTGGCACTGTGCACAATAATTCAGAAACAAACGCTGACCAATCCTCTCTGCTTCCGGGTTGCTCGCCAGTTGTTCGACGGTCAGGCTGTCAAACTTGGCATATGTCGGTCGAACCGACTCAGCATAGGCCTTCGCGCGCTGCTCAAGCTCCTGCTCAGTGCTGTAGCCCAACGCCCCGGAAAACGCACCCAGGCCAGGAAACAGGATCAAATAGGACAGACCAAACACGCAGAACAGCACGTACATCACAATCCACCAACGCGGCAAAGGATTGTTCAGCTCACGCAAATCCCCATCCCAGACGTGACCTGTATCAGTCACGACTTCCTTGCTAACCTTGAGCCATCGTCTCTGTGAAACGAGCAGCCACAAACACCAGGCGATGCCCAGCAACGTAACCGCTGCAATAAAGTAGCCCCAGAATCCACTGGTAAAGTCATTCATGGCTTCTTGCCCTCTTTCTGTTGATTCTGCTTTGCCTGCTCTGCCTCATCAGGCAAGTCGAATGGCAAATTGGCGGCTCGTTCATTGTCTTTCTTGCGGCCAGCAGAAAACGCCCACCACACGATTCCAAAAAAAAGAGCCATCGCCAAAATAGTTGCGATCGCAGTCATGATTGCCATGATCAGTTGCCTTTTTGTTGGGCAGCAGCGCGAGTCTGCGCCTGCTCTTTAAGCATCGCTTCACGCACCCCCGCACCAAGACTCTGAAGATAGGCTACGACGGCATCTTCCTCAGTCTTGCCAGCCAGTGCAGCCGGCGACTTGGCAATCTGCTCATCGGTATATGGCACACCCAAGGTCCTCAGAACTTCCATGCGCTTCTGGATATCCATGTTGTCAACTGAACGCTTTGCCAGCCATGGATAGTTGGGCATGTTGGACTCAGGCACCACATCGCGAGGATTGCGCAGGTGAATTCGATGCCATTCGTCAGAGTAGCGACCACCGATGCGTGCAAGATCCGGACCTGTGCGCTTGGAGCCCCACAGGAAGGGATGGTCATAAACCGACTCACCAGCAAGCGAATAGTCGCCGTAGCGCTGCACCTCGGCACGCAACATGCGGACCTGCTGTGAATGGCAACCTACACATCCTTCGCGGATGTAGACATCCCGTCCTATCAGCTGCAGGGGCTCGTACGGCGTCACACCCGGTGCTGCCTGCGTGGTCGAATACTGGAAAAACAGCGGAACGATCTGCACCAGGCCGGCAAAAAGC
>CAZBIN010000057.1:562-14905 GCA_964491995.1 uncultured Orrella sp. | reverse complement strand
CCTCAGAGCCTGTCCGACGCTCTCTTCCCCGGCACCAAACAGCGCGTGCTGGGGATTTTGTACGGGCAGCCCGACCGTAGCTTTTACGCGAACGAGTTGATCAAGCTCGCCGCCAGCGGATCGGGTGCTGTGCAACGCGAATTGGCGACGCTCACCCGCAGCGACCTTGTCTCCGTAAAACAGGTGGGCAACCAAAAGCACTACCAAGCCAATGCGGACTCACCTATTTTCACTGAGCTCCATGGCATTATTCAAAAGACGGTGGGTTTAGCAGACCCACTGCGTCAGGCATTACAAGCGATGTCCGGTGAGATCGCAGCGGCTTTTGTCTATGGCTCGGTGGCCAAGAAAACCGATACCGCCAGCAGCGATATTGACCTGATGGTCATCGCGGATGATCTCAGTTATGGCGCGCTTTTCACCGCCTTGGAAGAGGTTAGCGTCACCCTCGGTCGCCCGGTGAACCCTACGATCTTGTCGCGAAACGAGTTTCACAGCCGGATCGCCAAGCATGAGTCGTTCCTGACTCGTGTGATGGAACAACCCAAGATTTGGATCTTAGGGGAAGAGCGTGACCTCAGCGTTTGAAAAGCTAAGTGGCCCGAGTAAGCCGCTGCGGGCCGAGCCGCCAGACAAGCGGGAGTTTGAAGGCTTAATCCGCTCAGGACATGCACGTCTGCGGGATGCACTGAACGAGTCTCTGTCCATCGAAAGTCGCTTCGATCTAGCCTATAACGCTGCGCATGCGTTTTGTCTTGCTGCGCTACGCTGGCATGGCTATCGCTCCAGCAACCGATATGTCGTCTTTCAGTTGCTACCCCATACGCTCGATCTAGGCCCTGCCGTCTGGCGGGTACTCGATAAGTGTCACAACATTCGCAACCTCGGTGAGTATGAGGGTGATCTGAGCGTTGATGAGCGAATTGTCACAGATCTGGTGGCTGCTTGTCAGGCGGTTGCAGAGCGCGTCGATGCTTTATCGCCTTTGGCGTAGCCGTGACAGTGACTGCGGATTGCATTGGGCGGTCAATCTGAGTTCGCACAACAATGGAACACGGCCAAGTGCAAGGTGGGACAACGCGTCGATTTTTAAGTCAGTAACGTGGCGAACCTGATTGATACCGCGCCCGCGCACCCTGTTAAAAATTCGCGTCGGGTTGCTGTACTGGAGGTGTGCCAGCGGCGTTCGAAAGCAATGCCCGAAGTGCTGCCGCCTGTTCTGTGTTGATGCGCCCGCTTTCGAGGGCCATCGAAACGGTTTCATTGCAAAGCGCGCTGTACAAATGCAACATGACTGGATCTTTGGCAGCCAGTGCATTGACATGCTTTGCCACGGAGCCCGCATCACCCCGGGAAACCGGACCGGGCATGCTGGCAACCGGACCTAGTTGTTCAATGGATGCCAATGTCCCACGCACCAGGGGCATCAGTGCGTGAATTGCATCATTTTCTGTGGCGCCCCACGATGACCAGATGACAGCGGCTTGCTTCAATAAAACATTCACAAACTGCGATGCGTAGCCAGCTGCTGCGTGATACAGAGGACGAGCGCCCGGGGGCAGCCGATTGACCCTGCAGTTCAGGCGTTCTGCAATTTTCACCAGTATTTCGTTCAGTCCGGGTTCTTCGGCCTCAATGGTGATCGTGCAACCAGCCAGTGATTGCATTGCTGAGTCCGGATCAGCAAAGCTCTGCAAAGGGTGAAAGCCGCCGATGAATGCACCGTCTGTTACCGCTTTGTGCAGCACGTCGACCTCGGTGGCCCCACTGCAATGCACCACGAAAGTACCTGGCCGCCATCGGATGGCATCAGCGATGGCCTGGATGGCGTTGTCAGTTGTTGTGATGAAAATCAGGTCACAAGTGTCAGCCACACGCTGAGCCGACACACCAGAACAGCCGCTGACCTGAGCCGCAAGCACTTTTGCGTGAGTGGCATTCCGGCTGGCGATGGCACTGACACTGAGCCCACGACTTGAACAGAGCCGCGCCAGGGTTTTGGCCAGGCGGCCTGCGCCGATGAATCCGATTTTGAGGTGGTCAATGGGGGTCAAGGGGTTAGGCTCTTCTTCTGGTCAAATGGAAATGTGCTGGGTTGCCTGCTGTATGTTGTTGCGTGCAGGGCAGGTCGTGTCCTGGCTCAGTTTGTCAGATTTTTACCAGATTGCGCGCAAGATCTGTCCGTGAGCCGAAAGCGATGTCATGATGCAACCCTGAGCTGCGCGAACCTTCTCCTTGTCATGAGGATTTAGCCGCGGTGAAGTCACCTCGCGGACTCGATTGACTGCTCGCATGATGCTTGTTTTTTAAGGTAGACATACGTTATTGCTTCACGGGGCTTTTGTGTCGATCTGACCGACCGCGGATCAGACGCCGTGCGGAGAAATCTTGCTACGCTCACCAACAGAAGCTTGCTTTTTCTTTTGATCTGGGGAGACATCGACTTCTCGAGCAATGGTGCCGACAGAAACGTCTGCGGATGAATCCTTTATCATGAGTCATGACAAAACACTTCCCGTGTCGACTCACCTTTTGCTGCCACCTCAATAAACTGGAACCGACATGCTGCGCAAACTTCTGCTCCTGCCCCTCGTTTCGATTGGACTGGTCCTGTCAGGCTGCTCTGAAGACAAGGCTGACAAGGTGATCCGGGCGGCGGTCTCACCTGCCTCGCCACCGATGCTGTACGAGCAAAGCGGGCAGATCAAGGGTGTCGATTACGACATCTTCAACTCCTACTGCAAATCGCGTGGGTGCACGATCAAGGTCACCACCTACGACTGGCAAGGCATGCTCGGGGCGGTTTCAAGCGGCCAGGCCGATGTCGCGTTCTCTGGCATATCCATCACGGACAGACGCAAGCAGGCCATGGACTTTTCTGCGCCGTATTACGACAACACATGGTATCTGGTCGCGATGCAGAAAAATGCCAAACCAATCACTGATCTGGCTGAGCTAAAGACCAAGAGGATCGGCTATCCACGCGGCATGGCCTACGACGATCTCATCAGAAACGAGCTTGAGCCCAAAGGCTACTACTCGCTGTCGCAAGTTCAGCTCTACCCGTCATATAACGAGGTCATCACCGACCTGCAAAACGGAAATCTTGACCTTGCTTTCATCGAGAAACCGGTTCTGGAGAACTTCAAGAACAAACTGAACCTTCCTGTCGAGAGTGTTCATGCTTTTACCGGCAAAGATGTACTGGGATTTGCCTTCCCCAAAGGATCCGCGCTGAGAAATGATTTCGACAAGTTTCTGATTGAACTCGGTCCCGACAAGCTGCAGGAAATGATAAACACTGCTTCCAAGTGAAGGCACTCATGAAATGCAATGAGTCAGCCACGACTTTGGGCAAGAAATCGTCGTGAGCTTCTGGGAGATTCTGTGGCTGCTGTCGCATGGCATAGGCCATACGCTGTTGGTCACACTAATCTGCAGCGCAACAGCCATCGTCTTTGCACTCGCGATGATATCGACACGCACCCTTTGCGGATCACTGGCCAAAGGGTCAATTGACACTATCGTCTACTGCCTGCGTGGTGTGCCCGTACTGGTTCTGTTGTTTCTGGTCTATTTCGGCCTGCCAGCGTTTGGAATCAAAGTCGCACCGCTCGCAGCGATGGCGCTGAGTCTTGGCCTGATCGGCGGCGCCTATATCACCGAAGTGTTTCGCGGTGCTCTCGACAGCATCGATCCGGCCGAGATAACGGCAGCAGAGTCCCTCGGGATGTCGAAATTGCAGGTTTTTGCACACTTGCAAGCGCCACAGATGCTGCGATTCTCTACACCGGGTGTATTGAACGAATTTACCTCGATCCTGAAATTCTCTCCGTTTGCCTATACAGTCGGTATTCCTGAAATCACAAAACAGGCCACCACACTGGCCAGTACAACATTGCAGGGTGCCGAGATTTATCTTGCTGTCGGAATACTCTACTTTCTGATATACCGGTTGTTGCTGGCGCTCGCGCGCACTGTTGAGCGCCGGTTTCGCGTCCCCGGTGTTTCACCACTTTAGCCAGACAAAGCCCATGACCAGCATCCTCAGCATTCGCAATCTGACCAAGAGTTTTGGTGCGCAGACGGTTCTTGGCGGGGTCAGCATGGAAGTGGCACCCGGCGAGATCAAGGTCATCATGGGATCGTCTGGCTGTGGTAAATCCACGCTGCTACGCTGCGTGAATCGCCTGATTGAGCCAACGAGCGGCTCGATCTATTTTGAGGATCAAAACATCACTGCACCCGGAACAGATGTTCGCTGGTTAAGGCAGCAGATCGGGTTGGTGTTTCAGCAGTTTGCCCTGTTCCGCCATCTGACTGCACTGGAGAATGTGTCACTTGCCCTGAGAAAGATCCTTCAGATGGACAAGGCTCAAGCGGAACAAAAAGCCCTTCACGAACTGGCCAGGTTTGATATGGCTGCCCATGCCAGAAAGTTCCCATCAGAGCTGTCTGGCGGTCAGAAGCAAAGGGTTGCGATCGCCCGCTGCCTGGCCATGGACCCCAAAGTTCTGCTGATGGATGAACCCACGTCTGCGCTTGACCCCATCAAGTCCCGCGAAGTCAGCCACTTGCTTGCAACGCTTAATAAAGACGGCAGAACGATCATCTGTGTCACGCACGATCTGACTCTGGCAGCGACCCTGTCAGACAAGGTGATTTTTATTCATGGCGGTCTGATCAAAGCGCACGACTCTGTCGAGTCTCTGGCCAAACGCAGCGATGACCCGATATTTCGAGAGTTTTTTGGACAGAACCGGACAGCCTCATGAGCAACTGGCTGATCTTTTGGCGGGATCTGCAGCAACAGATGCCATTGATCGCGCAAGGGCTGCTCGACACCTTGCTACTGGCCAGCGTCATCAGCGTGACAGGGCTGCTCCTGGGCATTGTTGTCCTTTACCTGAGTATCAGCCAGAGCAGATGGATAAGACACGCGACCAAGGCGTACATTTCGTTTCTGATCGGAATGCCGCTGATCGTACTGCTCTTTCTGATGTACTACGGTCTACCACAACTGGGCATCAAGCTCACACCATTCACAGTCGCTGTGATCGGTTTCACCCTGAACGTCGCAGCTTACAACGCGGCCTACATGACCACGGCTTACAACGGGCTTGACCCAACAGAGATGCAAGCCGCGCGCGGTCTGGGGTTCACAAATAGGCAGGTGTTTAGACTGATCACACTGCCCCAGGTGCTGCGCACTTCCATCCCGGCACTGACAAACCAGATGATCTCGAACATTAAAGACAGTTCAATCGTGTTTCTGATCCAGTACACCGAGTTTTTTGGGCGGGTTCAAGAGCTTGCCTCTTCAAACTTTGAGTTCTTTAAAGCCTATCTTTTCGCGGCGGTTGTCTACCTCGCCCTGGTGTCGGTAATCGTCCTGGCCTCGCGTCGGCTGCAAAGGAGACTCGGTCTTACGCTGCAGTGACGCCCCCCCTACGCCCGACCCATGATCCGATACCAGCCCAGGTCAGGCAGAACCGTGCACTCGACAACCTGACAGTCAGTCGTCCCAGACCTTTTGAGGCATCGGCAGCCCGGCAAACTCTTGGGATGAGATCGGCTGCCTGACAGTGACATCAAGCCCCTCGAGCACCCACATCAATTGCCTGACATGCTGAGCACAATGCCAGGCGGTTCGCTCAAGAAACTGGTGCTGGTTCTGCTCGCCATAAAAGACGTCCGCCTTACTCTTCCAGTCACAATCCTTGAATTTTCTATCATGCCAGTCATTCAGACGAGCAAACACACGCTGGGCATAGGCTGCAATGTCTGATCTGCCATTGGCATCTGCTGCAGGCCTGCGCCGGTAGGACTCGACAACCAGCGGGATACCTTCTTTCTCTTCGACAAAAGCATCTGCGTTACTAAAAATATGGTAAACGAGATCGGTGTAACTCCTTGGTCTGTTCGGTAACTGATCGTGCAGCGATCGGTCCGGAATCTGCCCATAAAAACGCAAAGCGCCGTCGAGAAACAGTATCAGACGGCGCCACAACTCCTGAGGCGCCAGCATCGTCATATCCACACCCTCGATACCGACCAACTCAGCCACATCTTTAAGAATCGCACCATTGGCCCAGCGTTCACCCTTTGTCACGATCGGTACATGCCGCAAGCCAAAGCGCGCGAGCTCACCGAATGCTGCCTCATCGGCCAGCACATTGCGCGACTCAAAGGCAACGTCATAGCGCGTCAGAAACTCCTTGGTTCTCAAACAACTGGTACAGCCAGGCTGCCAGTAAACCCGAACCACATCCTGTGTCGCTGGTGTCATCACTTTCCCTTCGCTAAACCGTATTACCAGCAAACTTTCGCCCCTGCCTGCTGCGGCAAACGCGTCTGCTGACCCGAACAAAAAAACTACCTCAGATCCCCGCAACACACCAGTAGTTTTGCCATGGCAGCGCAGCGAAGCTGTAACAACTTGTCACGCAAACCAGATTGCACCTGTCTTGGCAGGTGCTCTAAACAAGGACCTCCTCGGGGTTATCAATCGCAGAACCGCGTGACTCGGGTACATTCGAAGTGTCAGGTTTCAAACGCGTCTCAGCATTCACGGCCCAGGACTGGACTCAATGGCCACGACGATCAAACCATAATGGCTGAGGAACTAAATGACAGTACTGCGATCTTCTCATTGCCGTGGTTGGCAACTACCTTGATGACGCAGCACCAAAATCCACCAGATGTTAAGGTGGCACCGAACTGAGCGCACTCAAGTCACAACTAAAATCATCCGTTTTGAATGGAGAACCACATGCAGAAATCTTCAAGATCACCCATTCTCAGAAAAGCGCTGGTCGGCATGGCTGCCACGCTCGCAATGGTCAACCTGACTGCCCACGCTTCCGACGCCAAGGACTATCCGAGCAGCCCGATCCGTATCGTGGTGCCATTTGCTGCTGGCGGCCCGGCTGATCTGGCTGGACGTGCGTTTGGTCAATATCTGGGCGAGCAACTTGGTGGCACGACTGTGATCGACAACCGCGGCGGTGGCGGTGGCGTAGTTGCCATCAACACGGTGTCTGGCGCCAGCCCTGACGGTCATACGCTTTTGTTTGCAGCATCGGGCAACGTCACGGTTCAGCCTTTGCTGGCCAGCCCCAGGATCGATATCGATGAAAGGCTGCGCCCGGTGGGACAGGCCACTGCAAGTCCACACGGACTTTTCATCACAGCAAAGCTTCCTGTTAACACGCTGGAGGAATTCATTGCCTACGCCAAGGCCAATCCTGGCAAGCTGAATTTTGCGACGCCTGGCGTGGGCGGTCTTGGTCATCTGGGCGTGGAATACTTCAAGAATGCTGCGGGCATTGATGCACAGACCATCCATTACAAAGGATCTTCTCAGGCGGTTCAGGACATGGTCTCTGGTGAAGTGCATGCCATGCTCAGCAGTCCGGCGTCATTGCAGGGCTTGGTCGACCAGGGAATGCTCAAGATGATCGGTCTGACAGGCCCCACAAAATCAGAGGCGATGAAGAACGTTCCCCTGATCTCGAAGGCGGTTCCCGGGTTCGAGTACACCACTTGGTACGGTTTTTATGCACCCAAAGCAACCCCGGATGCCGTCGTTGAGAAAATCAGCAAAGCTTTGTCCAACGTCCAGAGCCAGCAAAAACTGGTCGACACTCTGCAGGCCCAAGGCATTGACGTGATCGTGACCTCGCCAGCACAGCTTCAGCAGCTTGCCGATCAGGACACTGCCAAGTGGCAGAAGGTTATTTCTGACGCAGGAATCAGCCTCAAGTAATCGGCACGTTCAGATTGGGCATTATGAGGATAGCGACATGCAGAGAAACCTGATCATTGATTGTCATGGGCACTACACCACGGCACCCAAGCCGTTAAACGAGTACCGTCAGAAACAGCTGGCAGAGTTCGAAGCCCGGGGCACTTACCTGGCCCCTAATCTCGACATTTCAGATGACCAGATTCGCGAAAGCCTGGAGAACAATCAACTCAAGATCCAGGCCGAGCGGGGTGTTGATCTGACGATATTTTCGCCAACTGCCGGTGCCATGGCTCATCATCACGGTGATGCTCGGATCAGTGCTGACTGGACGCGGGCCTGCAATGATCTGATTCATCGAGCTGTGTCGCTATACCCCACACGCCTCGCAGGTGTTTGTCAGCTCCCGCAGTCTCCTGGGGTCAGCCCGGGGAACTGCGTGGCTGAACTGACGCGTTGTGTGCAGGAACTGGGGTTTGTGGGTTGCAATCTGAACCCCGATCCCAGTGATGGTTACTGGACAGACCCACCTTTGACCGCCAAACACTGGTACCCGATATTTGAACGGCTGGTCGAGCTTGACGTACCGGCGATGATTCACGTCAGCTGCTCGTGCAACCCGAACTTTCATCATACGGGTGCACACTATCTGAATGGCGACACCACGGCCTTCATGCAGTTCATCCAAGGGGATGTGTTCAAGGACTTCCCGACACTGCGTTTCATCATCCCGCACGGTGGTGGCGCAGTTCCGTATCACTGGGGGCGCTATCGTGGTCTGGCGCAGAATCTGGGACGTCCGCCCTTGCAGGAACTGCTGAAGAATGTTTTCTTCGACACCTGCGTGTACCACCAGCCGGGCATTGATCTGCTGTTAAACGTCATCCCTGCAGACAACGTGCTGTTTGCCTCTGAAATCGTTGGTGCTGTCAAAGGTATTGATCCAACTACGGGTCACTACTACGATGACACCAAGCGATACATTGATGCTGTCGCGCATCTTGATGCAGAGTCGCGCAACAAGATCATGGGTGGCAATGCACTGAAGGTGTACCCTCGCCTGCGCAAGCAGCTCGAGCAGCACAACTTGATTTAAACGCGCACAAGCCGGATCATCTGACTTGCATGTGGTCCTGCAACGCCCACTCTGATGGAGTGATCGAGGCGGGACCATTTCTTCGGAACGGCAGGTTCGTATCGCGCACGCACGTCAAACACATGCCGATGATGCAAGTCACGCAGACCCCGGGTCCGACACCAGATCCAGCGCGGCCTTAAAGAAACTGCATCGTCACAGGCCAGAGTAGATAAAAAATCCCTGCAAACGCGAGATAAGGACCAAAACTGATCTGCGCATCGGACGCACTGCGACCCGATATTCGTCTCGGAACTTCTACGAGCAATGCAAACATACACGAGACAAGAAGCACCAGCGGCAAGGCCTGCCAGCCCAGCCAGGCACCAATCGCGGCAAGCAGTTTGAGATCACCATGGCCCATACCCTGGCGATCTGTCAGACGAAGGAACGACCAAGCCACGGCACCCAGAAACAAATACCCGAACACCGCACCCAGAACAGCATTTTGCAAGTCACTGAAACCCGAATCCAGATTGACTAGCAATCCCGCCCATAGCAGCGGAATGGTCAAAATGTCAGGCAAAAAGCCTGTGCGATGGTCTGTAAGACCAAGCGAGACAAGGCTGACGCTATAGAGCGCCGCAGCGATCGCAGCCCCTGTTGGGCCAAACTGCAGCACACTCAAGCCGCCAAGCAACGCGGCGATCAAAAACAGAATCAGCCAGTGCGGCGTGACTCCAGGCAGTGACTGCATTGGCAAATCCTGCGCCAGATCAAGCACACTTCGATGCATCAGTCGAAGTTGAACCAGCAGCAGGCAAAAAGCAATCGTCGTCACGATCAATGCCGCAAGCAACTTCGAAACTGGCCATGCTGACCAGAGATCCATCATCGACGCACCTTGCCCTGCAAACATCATCAGGGAGAGTTCACAGGCAGAAAGCCATTGAGACTGCCGGCGAGTGCCGGTGCAGGCACACTCTGGGTCACACCGTCCTGGCGGATCACCACGTGATCTGAGGCAACACTGACCAAATCAACGCCAGGCACAAGAGACTGCCCCACTCTGAACGCCTGCGCGCGAGCGCCATTGACCGATAGCAAAGCAGCACCTGACCCGTCTTCCGATGCCAGCAGGCCAATCACCCGCACTCGCACACTCAGATCACGAGCGCCAAACCAGGCAGCAACCGCAGCCGTGTTCTCATGCTGGACGGCCGCGACCGAAAACACGGGGGCGGGCATATCCGGCGGCGGGGCGAACAAGCGGACACCCCACAGACCAACACCTGCCGCAAGCGACAGGACAGCGGCGATTCGAACCCATTCAGGACCACTGAACGACACACGACCCAGTGCATGGAGCAATCGATGAACTCCTCAGTTGAAATTCGCAAGACGACGGTCTGCAAAAGCATACTGCCGATGACTTCAAAATACATCCGGGCAATAAAATTCGGTTAACCTCGACCACGGACCCAACCTTTGCGAGAACGTGGCTGGCGCAATCTCTCTGGAACGCGCAGAGACCACGCAATCGATCATTCAAACCCACAAATTCGAAACCAGAGGCTGCAGACAACCCTGATGCGCATTTTCTCACAACCCATGCCCGTCAAAAACAGCAGATCCAGTCCTCGCCCGGCGCGACGCGGGCAGTTATTGCAACGCGGCTTTTCTCTCATCGAGATTATGGTCGTCATTGTGATCATGGGTGTCATGGCAGCGCTGATCGTACCCAATGTCATGAGTCGTCCCGACCAGGCGCGGGTTGTTGCAGCACGCCAGGACATTGCAACTTTAATGCATGCGCTGAAACTGTACAGGCTGGATCATGGGCGCTATCCGACGTCTCGGGAGGGCCTCAAGGCGCTGGTCGGCACGGACCCGAAGCACCAGCAGACGTATCTTGAGCGTCTACCGAATGACCCATGGGGCAATCCCTACCAATACCTGAACCCGGGTGTTCATGGCGAGATTGACGTATTCTCGCTTGGGTCGGATGGACAACCCGGCGGGGAAGGAAACCATGCGGATATTGGCACCTGGTCCCATTAGTCAGCGTCGCGATCAGGGCTTTACACTGATCGAAACGTTGCTGGCTGTCAGCATCATGGCAATCCTCGCGACTGTCACCGGACTGGGTGTCTGGTCGAACAGTCCATCACACCACCTCGAACGCGATGCACTGAGGCTAAGCCAGCTGTTCGCTCTGGCCCAGACAAACGCCAGAGCCTGGGGCACACCCATTGCCTGGGCGTATGACACATCCGGTTTCCGTTTCGAGCAAATCAACCTCCATCAGTCAACCCTTGTCTCGGGGTCCAGAGCACAGGCCATGACTCAAAGTACCGATATTTCACATGGATCACTGCGCGCCCGGCCATGGTCAGGCAACCGGCCAGTCAACGTCAGCGTTGAACCTCCCGGATATGCGATCTTCACATCGGACTGGATGTCAGGGCCGCAACTCGTGGATTTGACCGATGGACGCCACTCCGTTCGCCTCGCACGAACAGTGCTCGGCACCTACCAGCTTCAAAAATGAGCGTGCACTCTGATCAGAGAGGTCTGACCCTGATCGAAGTGCTGATTGCACTAACGATCGTCAGCATCGCCCTGGTGGCAGGCATGCGCTCGCTTGCCCAAGGCACGACAGGCATGTATGCGCTCGAAACCAGAAACCTCGCCTTACAGGCAGTCCAGAACAGAGTCGCACAACTGTATCTTGAGCGCGCGTTCCCTCCCATCGGACGAACATCGGTCGCTTGTTCACAGGGCTCACTTGTCTTCATTTGCGAGCAGCAAATCACCAGCACAGCCAATGTGAACTTTCGCGCCGTGACCGTGCTGGCGCGCCTGCACGGTGGCCCTGTACTTGCACAAATGTCTGGCGTGCTGTCTCCGTTGCCATGACTACAATCCCTCGAAAGCATCGCGGATTCACATTGATCGAAATGCTCGTCACGCTCAGTCTGATGGCCCTGCTAAGCCTGCTGTCCTGGCGCGCTCTGGACGTCATGGATAGGTCCTACTGGCAAGTTCATGCCAGCGCACAAGACACAACCACGATGAGCAGAGTTCTCGACCAGCTGCAAGCCGACGTTTCGGGCTATGGTTTGCTTGAATCTGTCTTTCCCTCTGCATCTGGCCAGTTAACAGCCATGGATGCTACGGCTCTGCCCGCTGCGATCCAGTGGGATGGATCGAGTCTGTCAATCATTCAGGCACGTCCAGGCGGTGATCTGGTCAATATTGTCTGGCACAGACAGGACAATCAGCTACAGCGATCTGTCAGTTCAAGTAACCGTCATTTCTCAATCCCGCCCAGGGACTCTTCACTGACGATCGTACACAGACTCGAGAACTTCACTGTGACTGCCTGGATACCCGGTCGAGGATGGTTTAACCCTCAGTCTGTGCCCCCGGGTCTGCGTGCAACAGGATTGAACATTGAGATTCAACGGGTCTACAACGGAAAAATACAAGCTTTCCGTAAGGTGATTCTTCTGCCATGATGCGAGCAGACTCGGCACAACGATCAGGCAACCCCCAGGCCCAGCGCGGCGTAGCCGTCATCGGTGCATTGGTGGTGGTGGCTGCTGTGGCAGTGACGAGCGCCATGCTTCTGGACCAACAGTCCACCATGGTGCGCGCCCTTGAGGTCGAGCGAGACCGGCAGCAAGCGCAGTGGATATTGCGCGCCGGACTGGACTGGGCTCGCCTTACCCTGCTCAATGATGCCAGGCGCAGTGCGGTCACTCGTAGTGATGGTTTGTGGGCCCAGCCGATCACTGGTTTGCAGATGAACATCCCGCGAAGTGCGAGAATGGCGATTTTTTCAGGGTATATCGAAGACGAGCAAAGTAAGTTCAACCTGAATGATCTGGCAATCGACGGAAAAATCCAGGCGGCACAAGTCTCAAGGCTGGGTCGTCTGCTTCATCTCACTAACACTGCCACAGGCAAAGAGCAATCATTGGCACAACTCGTTGCAGACACTCAGTCATCACAAGGGCCGCGTGGTTCAAGGGTCTTCGCGCGCTCGGCCAATGAAATCCTTACCCGGCTGGGTCTGACGCCTGACCAGATCAACGTGCTTCGGAGCTACGTAACCCTCTTGCCCAGGGGCACAGCATTGAACATCAACACGGCGAGCCCGGAGATACTTAGCGCCACCATCAGCAGCCTTGACGTTCTGAGAGCCAGAGACGTCGTCCGGCAAAGAAACCGGGGCCAGTGGTTCAGCAGTGTCGGTGAATTCCTCAACCGGTTAAGCCTGCCCGTGCGTGAGTTTGGCGGACACCTCGGCATTGACAGTCAGTGGTTCATGGTCACTGGCGCGACTCAACTCGACAATGCCCGCCTGCAAATGCAGGCGTTGCTCTATCGTCCCAAAAACGAAGTGCCGGTCGTGCGCTGGGTGAAGGAGTAGCGTGAGAACTCAACTAAGGCTGGCGCTGCCACGTCTCAAATCCATCAACCCCGAGTCTGTGATCGAGTATGTGACGCTCGACCACGGTCTGAGCATCCTGTCCAGCGGCAAGGTGTGTTTGCAACACCTGTCAAACATTGCTGGCGCGTCGCCAGTCAATGCCATCATTGATCCTGCTGACGCAGTTGTTGCCACCATCAGTCTTCCAAACCTTCCCGCGTCAAAGCTCCACGCTGCGGTGATGACAAGTATCGAACCCATGATTCTGGGGGATCTGGCCGACATTGCCGTCGGACACGGGCCGCGGCAGAAGAACGGCCTGATCACAGTGACCTGGGTCAACCGCAAGGACCTTACGCACGCATGGACGCAATTACTGGATGCGGGGCTCAAGCTCGACAGACTGATACCCTGCCAGCTCGCCATCCCTGCGCAGGACGATCAACCCGAACAGCAACTGTCGCTGCCTGCCAGTACCCGATGGACAGCACATCTCCCAGACTGGTCACTCGCCAGCACCAGAAACAGGCCCACTGGGTCGACACACCGATGGCGATCGGCCATCCGGTGGTCCATCGCAGCCTGTGCGCTCTGGATTGCAGGCTTGAATCTTTATGCTCTGAAACTGGAGCATGAAGTCCAGACAGTCAAAGCCTACATCCACGACACCGTCCACAAAGCCTTTCCTGAAATTCCGACGCTTCTGGATCCTGTCGTGCAGGCCCGCAAGCAGATTGCTCTGAACCTGTCTCGACATGGCCATCATGCAGCAGATGACTTCGCGGCTTTGGCTGTGGCCAGTGCCGAGATCATGACATTTGCCAGAAGCAGCGTCACATCGCTTTCGTACGAAGACGGAGAACTCCAGCTTGTACTCTCGGACGCCAGGGTGACCTCGACAGATATCGAAGCCCTCAACCGAAGTGCTCGCCCCATGTCGCTGGTGATCACACAGAGTCCTGCGCAACAAAATGTCTGGATGGTGCAATCAAGCGCATCAAGCAGGACGGAGAGATCACAATGAGCCTGTCCTGGCGGTCAACCCGCAGCCAAAACGCAAGACGCGAACGATGGCCGCAGATT
>CAZBIN010000057.1:0-552 GCA_964491995.1 uncultured Orrella sp. | reverse complement strand
GTCTGGTGGACAAGCATGACGGGTCGTGAGCGCCTGCTTGTCAGCCTGGCTGGCGTCCTTCTTTGCGTTTATCTGGTCTGGGCATTCACCCTCGAACCCGCTATGAGAACTATCACTCTCGCACAGACACAGCTACCGCAACTGCGGTCGGATGCAGCGCTGGTCGGGGCGATCGCACGGCAGGCAAAGACCATTGATACCAGATCATCGGTCGACTTCGCCCCGGCGAGTCTGTCCGCTGCATTGCAGCGCTCACTCGAAGACAGCGACCTGTCTGGGCACATCGGTGTTGAGCGACTCCCCGAGAATGCTGCGAACAAGGGATGGATACTCACAATCCACGACACACCCGCCACGAAACTGATGCCGTGGCTGACATCGTTGAGCAACATCATGCCCGTCAAAATTCGGCGGGTGCAGCTCGAGAGATCCCAAACGAACGGTCCAGAGCATGCGGATCGCGTTTCAGGAAATATCGAACTGACCATTTCGAAAGAGCAATGACCATGAGACTGTCCAAACGAGACACAGGTCTTGTCCTACTCTGCATCT
>CAZBIN010000056.1:0-14936 GCA_964491995.1 uncultured Orrella sp. | reverse complement strand
AGCATCATCAAGCAATATGTTGAGCAACAGCAGCGACCAACTTAGAACCCAACGGCCATCGAATCCGGCAGGTTCGCACCTTATATCCCCACGCAATCCGGTCGCTTCGCTGAAAGTTGCTTCGCAACTGGCCGAATTGGACGGGGTTTTACGGTGCTGTGGATAAGTCGTTGAGCAGCCCAACCGGTAAGGTTCGCGGCGACTTTTGTTGAGTTCATTTTTTTCAAGGACTGCTATGCAACAACCTTTCTGCGATTTCAGTGGCCGTAAGGGGCTTGTGCTGGGATTGGCCAACGAGTCGAGCATTGCCGCCGCAGTGGTGCGAACACTTCATTCGCTGGGTGCGGATCTATGTGTCAGCTGTCTGAACGAGAAGGCCCAAGCCTATGCCAGCAAGGTAACCGACCCGCTCGGGGTGCCGTTGATGACCTGTGATGTGGATATTCCGGGTGAACTGGCTGGTTTTGTGGACGACGCGGTTGCCAGACTCGGCAGTCTGGATTTTGTGGTGCACTCGATTGCCTGGGCTCCGGCCGCTGATCTCAAGGGGCGCGTGGTGGACAGTTCTCGAGATGGTTTTGCCAAGGCGATGTCACTGTCATGTCACTCGTTTGTGGAGCTGGCACATCAGGTGCTGCCCCATCTGAACCCTGGTGCCAGTCTGGTGACCATGAGTTATCACGGTGCTGATGAAGTGGTTCCAGGCTACGGCATCATGGGTCCGGTCAAGGCGGCGCTGGAGTCAACGGTACGATATCTGGCCTCGGAACTCGGTCCCCAGGGTATCCGCGTTCATGCGGTATCGCCCGGACCCATTCTGACACGTGCGGCTTCCGGGATACCGGATTTTGAGGGGTTGATGGACATGGCCATTGCGCGCAGTCCATTGCGCAGGCTTGTGACGATTGACGAGGTCGCGAAACTGACCGCTTTTCTCTGTGCATCTGAATCAAACGGTATGACCGGGCAGACCTTGTATGTTGATGGCGGATTTCATTTCATGGCATGAGCGGCCCCACAACCGCCATCAAAAGCAGCGCCGCGATGAGACAGAGTTGGCGTGCACCTCTCTATGCGCTCAGGACATGTCGAGCACTCGTGATAGCGTGCGCCAGTCCCAGCGCAGGAACCAGTACGAGATCACCGTAGACCAAGGCAAGACGGATCTGTTGACCGGCCAGATCGGGATCTACGGGTGCTTTGTCTGGAACAGGGGTTTGGGTGCAGGCCAGTGCGCAGCGTCCCATCATCCATCCCCCAAGTACAAATCCTGACAGCATCAGAAGTGGCACCGACCCGAAATAGACCGATGCAGCATCCTCACGGGGTTGGGCCAGGCACCAGTCGACAGACGTTTGTAGCGTCTGGACGCCTTGCGCAATCTGTTGCCCGAGTCGCTGCAGACGTGCATCAGGTGAGGCTTCAAGCAAAGCACTGGTCTGGTGTGCATCCCGTAACAGATCCTTCATCGCCTGGCCGTTGTCACGCAGCAGTTTGCGCCCGACCAGATCATTGGCCTGGATGGCGGTCGTCCCTTCATAGATCGATGTGATGCGAGCATCGCGCCAGAGTTGGCCGGCACCGGTTTCTTCGATGTATCCCATCCCGCCGTGCACCTGCACACCCAGTGAGGTGACGTCGATGGACAGCTCCGTACACCAGCCCTTGACGATGGGGATCAGCAAATCCACGCGTGCCTGTGAGGCTCTGGCTGCATCGGGATTGCTCTGGCTGGCGAGATCCATTTCCGTGGCCGCTTCGAGAGTCAAAGCGCGCATGGCCTGGACTCTGGCCTGCATTGATAGCAGCATCCTGAGTACGTCCGGATGGCCGGCGATGGGCGTTGCTGTTTTCAGGGCTGCCGGGTCTGCGCTTTGCAGCAGGGTACGTCCTTGCACCCGGTCCTGCGCATACATCATCGCCTGTTGCAGGCTGCGCTGTGAGACAGCCACACCTTGCAAGCCGACCTGCAGTCGCGCATGGTTCATCATGGTGAACATGTAAGCCAGTCCATTGTGGGGCTCGCCGACCAGATAGCCCACCGCACCAGCGTGGTCACCGTAACGCATCACGGCAGTGGGGCTTCCATGAATGCCGATCTTGTGCTCCAGAGAACCGCAGATCAGGTCGTTGCGATCACCCAGCGTGCCATCCGGATTGACCAGGAACTTCGGAACGATAAAAAGCGAGATTCCTTTGACGCCAGCCGGTGCATCTGGCAGTTTGGCCAGCACCAGATGCACGATGTTTTCTGCCAGATCGTGCTCGCCATAGGTGATGAAGATCTTGGTCCCTTTGATGAGGTAGTGATCCCCGGCCGGTATGGCTCTGGTGGTGATGGCTGCAAGATCCGAGCCCGCCTGTGGCTCGGTCAGATTCATGGTTCCGGTCCAGCGGCCACTGACCAGATTGGCCAGAAACATCTGCTGCAGGGGTTTGCTTGCGTGGTGTTCGATGGCATTGATGGCGCCGGCCGTCAGCATCGGGCAAAGTCCGAAAGACATGCTCGCAGATTGCCACATTTCACTGACAGCAGTCGAAATTACCTGGGCCAATCCCTGACCGCCATGAACCGCCGGACTGGCCAGTCCGTTCCAGCCCGATGCAATGAACTGCTGGTAGGCATTGCGATAGCCAGGCGAGGTGGTGACCTGTCCTTCCGACAGCACTGGAGCCTGTTTTTCGCTTGCTTCATTCAGTGGGGAGATGATGTCTTGCGCAAATCTTGCTGCCTCCCGCAACACCGCATCGACAACATCGGGTGTGCATTCGCTCAGTTCGGGAAGGTTTTCAAACCGACTCAGTCCGGTCACGTGATTGAGCAGAAATCCCATCTCGGCGATGGGTGCTTCATAAGGCACGGGCATGCAAACCTCCAGCATTGTCAGGGCGGATTCTTGATCGCGTGGTTGTTTATGCTTCGCCAAGTATCTGTCAAAGCATATCTACGCCAGCCTTCATCATATTGCATGACCGCAAGAGTTTCAGGAGCCGTAGTGATCCGGAATCACCATTTCTCTGGGAACAGGATGGCGGATGTAGTCGGGGTTGTGCACTCTGGCTGGTAAAACCACTTCGGGGTGACTGATCTCCTGATAGGGAACCTGGGAGAGCAAGTGACGGATGCAGTTGAGTCTGGCACGCTTTTTGTCGTTGCCCTCGACAATCCACCAAGGAGCCTCGGGAATGTGGCTGCGCTCAAGCATGGTTTCCTTGGCCTTGGTGTAAGCCTCCCAGCGCCTTCTGGATTCCAGATCCATGGGGCTGAGTTTCCACTGCTTAAGCGGATCCCGGATACGCATCTGAAACCGGGTATGTTGCTCCTCGTCCGTGATCGAGAACCAGTATTTGATAAGCACAATGCCGGAGCGAACCAGCATCTTCTCAAATTCAGGAACGGAACGGAAGAACTCCTCGTAGTCTTCATCCGAACAAAAGCCCATGACACGTTCGACGCCTGAGCGGTTGTACCAGCTACGGTCAAACAGGACAATTTCGCCACCAGCGGGCAGATGGCTGATGTAGCGCTGAAAATACCACTGCGACTTTTCTCGCTCACTGGGTGCGGGCAGTGCTGCAACCCGGCAGACCCGCGGGTTCAGGCGTTGGGTGATTCGCTTGATCGCCCCACCCTTGCCAGCAGCATCACGCCCTTCGAAAATGACCACGACTTTGAGTTTCTGGTCGACAACCCAGTCCTGTAACTTGACCAGTTCGCCTTGCAGGCGAAACAGCTCTCTGAAATACAGGCGTCGATCCATACCCCCATTGCCTGGTTGCATGCCCGACTCGAGTAATAACTCATCAAGCCGGTCGTCGTCGAGCTCCATTTCCAGCTCTTCGTCATAACTGTCAAGCAGATCAGCGTGGGCCCTTTGCTGGAAGTTCTTTTGTCGGTCCATTTTGTCTCAGGCCTCTCTGTTCGAGGTCCCTGTCTCGCAGGTTGGAGTTGTCCAGTATGTTCAGGATAAGACAGTTTGGTGACAAGTTCATGACAATCACTCAAATCAGAAATACGGTCGCGAGTCCAAGAAAGATAAAAAAGCCCAAGGCATCAGTGGCAAAAGTCAGCAAAACCGATGAGCCCATGGCGGGGTCTTTGCCAAACCGCGAGCGGATCATGGGTACCAGAACCCCCACCAGCGCACCGACCAGCATATTGCCAACCATGGCCGCCATCATGACCAGTGCAATCGGAACTGAACTGGAAATCCACCACGCAAAAAGCCCCGCGACCAGACTGCCAACCATAGCCACCATCAGCGTCACCAGAATCTCGCGCTTGATCAGTTGCCAGGCGTTCTGAGTTGTCACGCGACCGACTGCCAGGGCACGAATGATCAGCGTCATGGTCTGGTTGCCAGAGTTGCCGCCGAGTCCTGCGACAATCGACATCAGAAATGCCAGCACGACGATGTGGCTGACCGTTTCTTCAAACCGTGAAGCTACGTACGCTGCCGTGCCCGCCGTGCACAGATTGAGCAGCAGCCAGGGTGCGCGGTTGCGGATTGCTCGCATGATAGGGGCAAAAATGTCCTCTTCCTGCATACCGGCCCGGGACAGTGCCTGTTCATCACTATCCTCGCGAATCACATCCACCACATCAGCAATCGTGACACGGCCGATCAGACGGCCACGGTCATCGACAACAGGTGCCGAGACGAGGTCATAGCGCTCAAACGCACCTGCGGCGTCGGCATCGGTATCTTGAGGGTTTAATGTCAGGTAGTCCTTGCTCATGACATCGCGCACAGTTGCCTCTGTTTCGTTGACCAGCAATGTTGACAGCGACAGCACGCCTAGCAGGCGATCAGTCCGGTCGACCACAAAAATCTGGTCAGTGTGGTCAGGAAGCTCTGGCAAGCGCCTCAGGTAGCGCAACACGACTTCCAGGGTAACGTCATCACGGACACGAACCATTTCAAAGTCCATGATCCCGCCGACACTGTCATCGGGATAGCCCATGGCCTCAATCAGCTGAGCTCGCTCCTTGATGGTCAACCCTTTCTGGACTTCGGCAATCACGTCTGGTGGAAGGTTGGCGACCAGGTCGGCAATCTCGTCGGCTTCCATGTTCTCGGTCGCCGCAACCAGATCCTCCCGATCCATGGTCTCGATAAGCGACTGTCTGACCCAGTCAGCCACTTCGAGCAGAACTTCAGCATCAAACTCGGACCGAACCAGTTGCCATATCAATTGCCGTTCATCTTTAGGTAGCGACTCTAAAATGAAGGCGATGTCAGCCGGATGCAGATCATTGACTAGCGCTCTGAGCTCGCTTTCATGCTGGCGTGCGAGCAGGCCCTCAACGAGCGGACCTCTTTCGTCGCCTTCCTCCTGCTGGTGCACCAGGTGTTCGACCAGAGCGTGGCGGTGCAACTGCTCCTGGACCCTTGCCAGCGCAAGCTGTGCGTCCTCAGGGTCGAGGCGGCGAGCGGCGTTGTCAGTGAAGGTGTCGTTTTCAGTCATGCGATCCGTCGCCAGATGATCGTGTGGCAAACCAGTGTTCGACCAGCTTGACCCAGTAGGTCGCCCCCAGAGGGAGCAGTTCGTCGTTGAAGTCGTAAGAACCGTTGTGAAGGGTGCATGGTCCCAGGCCATGACCCGCATCCCGGTGTTCACCGGTACCGTTGCCAATCCAGCAATAGCAACCAGGGACTTCTTCGAGCATGAAAGAGAAGTCCTCTGCACCCATGGTTGGCACGACCCTGGGGTTGACGTTCTCCGGGCCCACGATGCCCTGCATCACTTCAATGCAAAGCGCTGTCTGAGCCTGATCGTTGACGGTGGCGGGATAGTTTCGCTCGAACTTCAAGCTTGCTTTGCAGTTCATGGCCTCAGAGCAGAGTTCGACAATTTCGCCCATGCGTTGTTCGATCATGTCCAGCGTCTCGTTGGAGAACGTTCGTACCGTGCCCATCAGATGGGCTTGGGACGGGATGACGTTGGTGGCGCTGCCTGCGTGGATCTGGGTCACACTGACAACGCCAGCCTCAAGTGGGTGACGATTGCGGCTGACGATGGTTTGAAGCGCCTGCGCGACCTGTGTCGCTGCCATGATGGGGTCTGCGCCCAGGTGTGGCATGCCGGCATGTGTTCCCTTACCCTCGATGTCGATATAGAACTCGTTGCTTGATGCCATGATTGGGCCAGGCGTGACGCCAAACTGCCCCGCGGGCAATCCAGGCCAGTTGTGCATTCCAAACACAGCCTGCATCGGGTATTTGCGAAACAGTCCGTCTTCAATCATCTGACGTGCACCACCTGCACCTTCTTCTGCCGGCTGGAAGATGACATAGACCGTGCCTGCGAAGTCCCGGTGCTGGGCGAGGTAGCGTGCAGCGCCAAGCAGCATGGCGGTGTGACCGTCATGACCGCAGCCGTGCATAACGCCTTCGTGCTTGCTGGCGTGGGCAAAGGTATTGGTCTCCGGCATGGGCAGTGCATCCATGTCGGCACGAAGGCCGATCGCAGCGCCGGATCCCTTGTCACCTTTGATGATACCGACGACCCCTGTTTTACCCAGACTGCGATCGATCGGAATGCCCCATTCAGTCATGAGTTGCGCCACGACCTCTGCGGTGCGACGCTCCTCGAACGCAAGCTCAGGGTGCGCATGAATGTCTCGACGAATCGTTCGAATTTCCTCATGCCATTGCAAAATAGGTTCAATCAGTTTCATGGGGCGCTCACTGTTGTTGTAACGTCATGCGTCAGCGAATGGGCAGGACTCGGAGTTTGTCTGGAGTTTCAGGGTCTGACAAGACCTGTCAGCAACCCCGCAGGGCAGCCGGGCGACGGTGCAAGAGAACTGCGGTGGGTGTTTCCTGTCATGCATCGCATGCTCCTGGACGGACTGGCCGGGCATCAATGTGCAGGTCAACGTCACACAAGAGCGTCTTGACCACGCGCATGCCGGACCGGAAGAAAAAGCCTGATGGCGACTTTCCAGCGGTTGACCTTCTAAAACCCTTATTATCGGGGCAAAACACATTTCATTGTGATGAAAGCTGAGGAGAAAAGGGCAATGCTGGATCCGGGTTCCTACACGTCTCTGGTCGACTTGCTGGATCAGGCACTCGTGAAACATGGCCAGCGAACGGCCTGTGTCAGCTTTGGTGATGCAATGTCATACGCGCAGCTTGACCAGCTTGCAGATGGCTGGGCGAACTGGCTGACCAGTCTGGACTTGCCCTCACAGTCAAGAGTTGCAATCATGCTGCCCAACGTGGCGGCCAGTCTGGTGGCAGTGGTGGGCACGCTGCGTGCAGGTCATGTCGTTGTCAACATGAACCCGCTTTACACGGCCAGAGAGCTCGCCGCACAGGTGCGCGACAGTCAATGCAGTGTCATTGTGGTGTTTGAGGCGTTTGCCCATACTCTTGAACAGTTGCCCAGACGTGATCAGCCCCGACATCAGGTCATTGTGCGTGCGGGGGAACTGTTGCCGTCACTCAAGTCGGCTCTGGTCAATTTCGTGGTTAAACACGTCAAGCGCAAAGTTCCTGCCTGGAAACTTCCAGGTGCGATATTTTTTGAGCAGGCACTGCGTCTGGGCAATGCTCAATCCGGGCACAATGCGCTGCCCGGTCGGCCTGCGCTCTGCTGTGATGACCTGGCTTTCATCCAGTACACCGGCGGTACCACGGGTGAGCCACGCGGGGCCATGCTGACGCACGGCAATATGGTGGCGAACATACTCCAGGTTGGCGAGGTTGCCCAGCCGGCGATTGGCCATTTGCTGTACAAGCCACTGACCATGCTTACCGCCTTGCCGTTGTATCACGTGTTTGCCATGACGGTCTGCGCCCTTTACTCGCTTCACGCGGGTATGAAGATTGTGCTGGTACTGAACGCGCGTGATCTTGATTCGCTCGTCAAAATCTGGCGCAGCAATCCGCCTTCGATATTTCCTGGTGTGAACACGCTGTTCAATGCGCTATTACGCCACGAGGGTTTCCGTAAGCTTGATTTTTCGGGGCTTTTGCTGACATTGGGCGGCGGGATGGCAGTTCACGAAAATGTCGCAGTGAAATGGCAGGAGCTGACCGGTCGTCCCATTATTCAGGGATACGGGATGTCGGAGACCGCCCCGGTCATCTGCGCCATTCCAACCGATTCGACTCACTTCTCTCCTTCGGTGGGGCCACCCTTGCCGATGACCGAAGTCAGGATTCTGGATGACCATCATCAACCTGTGCCGCTGGGCGAGATTGGAGAAATTGCGGTCAAGGGACCGCAGGTGATGCGTGGGTACTGGGAGGCTCAGGAGGCAACCAGGGCAGCGATGACTGAGGACGATTTTTTTCTGACGGGAGATATGGGGTTTCTCGATGAGCAAGGCTGTGTCACGATCGTTGATCGCAAGAAAGACATGGTTCTGGTCTCCGGATTTAACGTTTATCCAGCAGAGATTGACGCGGTATTTGCCGAACATCCTGATGTGCTGGAATGTGCAGCGGTCGGCTTTCCCGATGAACAGTCCGGTGAGGCAATCAAGCTGTTTGTGGTTGCGCGTGTTGCCAATATTGATCAGCGATCCCTTGAGCGCTGGAGCCAGCAGCGTTTGACACCTTACAAACGACCTCGTGAGTTTGTGTTCGTGGACTCGCTTCCCAAGAATGCAGTGGGCAAGACCTTGCGCCGCATTCTGCGTGACAAGCACAGCCATTGACCAACTGTGAGCGCAAGCCCCTGACTTTAGTCATGGGGTTGTTCAGAGCCTCCACGCTCAGTCCCGGACTGAACCCTCAGGCTTTCTGCGCATTGGGCCCCGGTATCGGCACCGCGCTGCAGTCAGTCGCTGCCCTGCATGTGCGCTCTGTAGATTGCCGAGAGTGCTGGCTGGATCTCCGGCCCTGCAGCCACGAGGCGGCCTGACGCTGGCCAGGAACAGAATTCGTCGAGTGGGTCTGTGACAATTGCACCTGCTTCCTGCGCAATGATGGTGCCGGCCGCGATGTCCCAGGTTTTCAGCTTCTCTTCGAAGTAGCCGTCTACCCTGCCACAAGCGAGCCAGGCCAGATCCAGCGCTGCTGCGCCGTTACGTCGAATTCCACGAGTGGCCATGACAACATTCTTGATGACTTTCAAATAAGCATCGAGGTTGTCAAAATCGCTCACTGGGATGCCGGTGGCAATCAGTGCGTGCTCGAGATGCTTGACCCCTGAGTGCCGGATCCGATGACCATTGCACCAGGCTCCGACACCTCTTAAACCCGTAAATATCTCCTCGCGGGTTGGATCGTAGATCACGCCGAGTACCGGGGTGTCAGATTCGAGCACCTGTCCTGTTGGGTCGATGGTGCCGGCGTGGGCAATCAGTCCAATCGATACGGCAAAGTGACCTATGCCATGCAGGTAGTTGGTCGTGCCATCCAGAGGATCGATGTGCCACGTTGCAGGCCCGCGCGATGCGCCCCCCGACTCCTCGGCGATAATACCGAGACCCGGTGTCGCGTTGTCGAGAATTTCGATCACGGCCTTTTCTGATTCCCGGTCTGCCTGGGATACAAGGTCATATCGCCCTTTGAAGTCGATGATCAGACTGCTGGGCTGCGCCCGATAACTATTCAGCACTGCAGCACCCGCATGTGCGGCACGCACCGCGACTTCAAGGAATTCGGTCAGTGGCAGCATGAAACAAACAACCTGGATAAGTGAGGTATGACAGATTATCGCTCCTTTGTGACTGTCTCGCGACATTGGCCCAGGCTTTTGCGTGAAGGTCGGGCCGAGCTGACAGTGATCGATCTCACGGGACGTGCGCTCGAGTGTCTGCTTGACTGGGTCCACGCGGCGCGAGCGACGCTGGATCCTGCAACTGGTTTGCACCTGTACTGGTTTTGCCAGCAGGGGCAGTTGCCAGCGGCGCCAACCATGTTTGGCGGCGACTGGATTGAGGATTTGCCCGGTGTGCATCGTGTGCAGTCGCGGGCTGACCAATTGACGCTGACGGTGGTGATTGGCAGGCCGTCTGAATCCAGTCATGATGTGGACCCGGAAAGGCTTGCCGCGGATCTGGTGGTCAAAGCCGATCTGGTTCTGGTGCGTGATCTGGCGCGCTGCGTCGATGCCTATGTTCGTCCAGGCGCACTGGTGATCGAACCCGAACAGATGCAACTGCGAGTGGTCTCTCAGGTTGCTTCTGATGCGCAAATGTCTCCAGAGGCCTGGTTGCGAGCAGGGTTATTGACGAAGTCGTTGTCGGGTGATGCCGACAGGGTCCTGGTCGTTGGTGCGGGCATTGCGGGCATGACGCTTGCTGCAGTGCTTTCGCATCAGGGTTTTGATGTGACCGTGCTTGACGAACGGGATCCGCTGAGCTCGGAGGGGGTGCATCATGGGCATCTTGCTGCAGCCCTCACACCGGTTGTTTCGTCCGACGATAACGTTCGCAGCAGGCTCTCCAGGACAGGGGCGTTGCTGGCAGATCGACTCTGGCGACACTTGCCTGAGTTCGTGGGCTGGCGGTGTGGTGCCCTGCAATTGCAGCGTCCAGCCAGCGCAAAGCGTCAGGTGGATCTGGAGTCGGTTGCGGCAGGACTTGGCATGCCCGAGTGGGCCCAGTGGGTCGATAGCCATCAGGCCAGTGCACTTGCCGGTCATAGACTGGACCGGGGTGGTCTGTGGTTGCCGGGTGGCTGGGTCGTTCGCGTGCCATCTCTGCTGCAGGCGCTCGGGTATAGGAGCGGTGTGACAGTACTCAAGGCGCACGCACATCAGCTCGTGCATCAGGCGGGCCAGTGGTGTGTGCGTGATCAAAACGGGGATGTGGTGGTGCGTGCACCCGTGGCGGTGCTGGCCAACGCGGGCGATGCGCTGGATTTGCTGCTGCGCAGTGGATTCAGTAAGACTGAGTTTGAAGAAAATGCCAGTTTGCAACGTCTGCAATCGATGCATCGACTGGCCGGCGAGATTACCTTGATACCGGCCACCGAACTCGAGCAGGGACCGCGTTGCATCGTGGGTGGTGACGGTTATGTGCTGCCGGCCATCGACGGATGGTGCGTGAGCGGTGGCACCTACGTCAGAGGCCAGGCTAGCGCGGGTGAATTTGCGCAACTGTCCGCACGAACGTCGGAGCAGGGTCGCGTTCAGAACGTCGAGCGGGCGGCTAGCCTGTTGAACTCCCCTGATCTGAAGGGCAGGATCAAAGGACTTGAGCAATTGCCTGGCTGGGCGGGATGGCGCGCCGTCGTATCAGGGAGGCTGCCGGTGGTCGGGCTGGTGCCAACCCAGGCCAACCTGTATCTTTGTACTGCGGGGGCGTCTCGCGGTTTGACCTGGTCGGTATTGCAGGCCCATCTGATTGCAGACCATTTGCTGGGCAGAGGACCTGCACTCGAGCGCAGTCTGCTATCGAATATTACGTCCCAAAAGCTGTGAGATTTCGTGAACTTTGGCGAATTTGCCAGATAATTGACGAACCAAGTTTATAAAATGGGCTAAATCCGTCAAAATACGGGTTTAGCCGTTTCTCCGTTCCACCCGAAAATGATCCCTGACATACTCAAACTACTTGAGAGTACTGCCTCTAAACATTTCTTCGATGTCGGTTCTGGATTCAGACTGGCTGTCGAGCCGCATGCTCCGGGCATGTATCGCGTGCGCATCGGTGCGCCCGACGCGCTCGCCAGTGATCTGCCAGCCAAGCCTCGAGCCCGCGCTCAGGCAGAAATGCTGCTGGCGCGTGCCGAGGTGATTGGCGAGGCGGAACTGACTATCATCGAAGAACCTGCCGGCTGGCTGATTCGGCATGGTCAGACGGGTATTGTTATCCATCAGGCTCCGTTCATCGTTTCTCTGGTGAAGTTTGACGATGCAGACCAGATGGACACGGTTGCCAGAACGGTTTCTGGCGGGGTGCTGCATGAGCACGGGCACTGGGGATTTGGTATTGGGCTGGCAGATCAAGAGGCCATCTATGGCCTTGGACAAACCGCGACGGATCTGAACCGGCGAGGCGAGTATGTTGTCTCGGATGACCCTGAGCACAGGGCCCTTGCGCTGGCGTGGAGTCCTGCAGGCTGGGGCTTATACGTCAATGCGCTAGGACGAGTCGATCATGACATTGGTCTGGAAGAGCCGGACACCTACAGGGTGTCCGTGCAAAGCCCTGTGTTTGATGTGTTTTTGTTTATTGGCGAGCCGGTCGAGATACTGAATCAGTACACGGCTCTGACAGGACGTGCGGGCCAGCCATCGCTCTGGTCGATGGGTGCATGGCTGCGGCAGCCGCCAGACTGCTCAGCCACTCAGTTGCTTGAGTGGGTGCGCAAATTGCGTTCGAACGGAGTGAGCCTGGATGCAGTGATGATGCGTGAGCCCATGGCGTGGCGATTTAACGAGACCAAGCTCGCGCTGGAGTGGGATGCAGCCCGGTTTCCGGATCCCAAGCGTCTGCTGGACTTGTTCGCCAGCGAATCCGTGCATGTCTGTTTGCCGACGATGCCTGCGGTTGCTGTGGATTCGTCGACGTTTGAAGAGCTTGAAGACCGAGGCTGGCTGCTGGCAGATGAAGAAACCGCCAATGCCTGCGTTTTCAAGGGCAATGACGTGATGAACGGGGCGGATTTTGCTCTGCTGGACCTCACCCATCGAGACATTTACCAGATCTGGGTGGACCGCCACCGTCAGCTTGCTGATGACGGTGTGGCGGCAGTCTCATGCAGCGTTGCACTGGACATTCCGGACAATGTGACAGCGCGAGGCGGTGAGTCTGGCGCGGAACTGCGAACGCTCTATCCCGCGCTGGTGCGCAAGGCTCTGTATGAGGCTTGTGCAGGCCACAAGGTGCCACCGGAAGGGGTGGTGCTGACGCACGACTTGATGCCGGCAGCGCAACGTTACCCGTGGCAGTTACCCGTGACAGTTGAGCAGTCGTGGGAGGGTCTGTCCCAGGCGATTCGTCTTGCGCTTTCCGTGGGTGCCAGCGGTGTGCCGGTACAGATGCACGCGCTGGGTGACGAAAAGCAGAGTCCTGAGTCGGTCGATACAGAATTGTTCCTGCGATGGCTGGCGATGGCGGTGTTTTCCGGGAACTTCCAGTTTGAGAGTCCAGCGGCATTGCTCTCTGAAAAGTGGACGGAGTCCTCGAAGAAAGTTTTTGCGCACTGGATGCAGTGGCGCTACAGGCTTATTCCCTATGTGCTCGGTGCTATTGAGGATGCTGCCAGAACAGGTTTACCTGTCCAGCGTTCGATGGCCATGAGTTTCCCCGAGGATTGTCTGGCTCATCAGTGGGACACCCAGTATCTTCTGGGTCCTGCCGTGCTGGTGGCACCGGTGACACATTCGGGAACCGAGGCAGAAGTCTATCTGCCCAAAGGCGACGCCTGGTGGGATCTTGCGACTGGCTGGCGCTATGAAGGCGGTACGACGCTGTCGATGCAAGTTGGTCTTGACAGTATTCCGTTGTTTGGTCGCGAAGGACATATGCTGTGTCTGGGACCCGCGGCTAACCACACCGGTGAGTTCAATTCTGCGCGAATTCTTGAAGAGGTCTGGATGTTTGGCATGCCAGTGCATAATCCGGTTGTGATGCGCAACAAGATCCGGGTGATGCAGATGCAGGGTTCGAGTTACATCAAGGGCCTTGAGGGCCTCAAAATCATGCCGTCCGAGGGTCTGGAGGTCAAGCGTCGCGGCGCGGAGGTGAGAATCTCGCGAGCTCGTTAAGGTCGTTAACGTTGTGATTGCCAGGGGTCTGGGCGTCGGGTAAGTTCAGAATGCCACGCTGGGTACTGGCGAACAGGTGCTCGTTTTTGGGGGCCACAGACAACAGTGTGCCAATCTATCGCAGAAAAGCAAAAGGCACGGGTAATCGTGCCTTTTGCTCTTAGATCGGCTTGTCCAGCCCTTGCTTTCAGATCAGGACTTGTAGGATGGGTCTGTACGATCCAGTCTGCGTAGCAGGGCTGGCCATTCCATGACGCCGTAAGGGCGGCGGGTGCTTGGCTGATAGTTGTCCCAGGTTTCTTCAAGGACTTTTTGATCGACTTTGGCGAAAGGTGAGTTGCAAGCCATCGCAGCCAGTTGTGAGTAGCATGACAACTCCAGGCGGTGCATCCAGTTGAATGCCTCTCCAACCGTCCTGCCGACCGTCAATGCACCGTGGTTGCGCAGAATCATCGCTTCACCGGTTCCCAGGTCAGCAACCAGCGATGCTTTTTCCTCATCATTGAGTACCACGCCTTGATAATCGTGGTAACTGATCTTCAGAAAACGCATAGCGGTTTGCGTCAATGGAAGCAGACCGCATTCCAGTGATGAAACAGCCATCGACGCCCAGCTGTGGGTGTGAATGACGCAGGCAACATCATGGCGGGCATCATGGATGGCGCTGTGAATGACGATCCCGGCACGGTTGACACCGTAGTTCAACTCACCAAAATCAGGCTTGTAGAGAACGTTACCCTGCACATCGACCTTGATTAGTGAAGAGGCCGTGATCTCGTCATACATCATGCCGTAGGGATTGATCAGGTAAGTGCCTTCCTCGCCAGGAACCCGAGCCGAAATGTGGTTGGCCATCATGTCTGACATCCGAAACATATCGACCAAGCGATAACAGGCAGCCAGATCGACTCTCGCCTGCCATTCTTCGGCTGTGACTTTGTCCTTGATGCTAGGGATGACAATACGTCCGTTTTCTACCATGTTGATCCTCGCTTGGAAACCAGTTGTTCTGGCTCCGTTTATAACGCATGGCGAGGCTTCAAGGGAACCGTCAGGTGGTTGATCTCCAGCAAGCAAGCGATCGGGGCATCAGACAGTCAGCGACAGTGCGTCATTAATAGAGTCAGTAATAGACCCAGACGTGGGCGGGTGGGACATTGGCCACGACCCATTTGCTACGCCGCGAACAGGAAAACCCGACTTCTTCCAGCGGACTGGCCAGCCCATAGGTGTAAATCACACACCATTTGATGAGA
>CAZBIN010000055.1:0-14963 GCA_964491995.1 uncultured Orrella sp. | reverse complement strand
ACCGAGAGAGATCAGGTCCGTCACCGATCTGTCAGAGAGGCGGGACGGTTGTTTCTGAACGCATTGCGTGAGCGCGCGCGTCTTACGGGATTGACTGAGGTCGATGTCAGGCAGCGTATGGGGACGTTGCAAGAAGCCGTGGCGGACCGGGACGATGATGTTTCTCTCTATGTGCTAGGCCGTCGGGGCGTGTCTGCTGCGAGCACCCAGCGCGATATCGGGCGAAATGTCCAGAGTCTTGTGCGTAAGCGCAGGCAACCGATCCTTGCAGTGACTGACGAGTTTGTTGCCCCAAAACGGGTGCTGCTAGCGTTTGACGGCAGCCAGATGACCCGAAGGGGTGTGGCGATGATTGCATCAGGCAAGCTGTTTAAGGATCTGCCGGTGCACGTTTTAATGGCGGGTCATGCAACCAGCCAAGGTGCACGCCAGCTTGAGTGGGCGCGGCAGCTGCTCAAGGATGCTGGTTTTGATGTTCACACGCATCAGACGCCGGGTGATCCGGAAACTGAAATTACCAAGGCCATCAAAGACCTGCATGTGGATATTCTGGCGATGGGGGCGTACAGTCACTCGCCATGGAGGAGCTTGTTCTTTGGAAGCAAAACGACAGATCTGCTGCGATCTGCGCCGATTGCGACGCTGTTGCTGCGTTGATAGCAGCGCTGGCATCATTTCATTTTGGCTTGCAACGCGTCGCCAGCCGTTGCTGGCAAGCGCCTGAAAAACAGCGCTCCCATGGCACAAATCACCCCGATGACGACGAACCCAACCGTGATGTCAGAGGTCATCGGGGTCTGATGCTCGTGCAGCGCCATGCTCAGATTGATGGTTAATGCTGATATTCCCACACCCAGACTGATGCCGAGTTGCTGGGCCATGGCGCTAAAGCCGCTGGCCACGCTCAGCTTGTTTGGCGGAATGTCTGCATATCCAATGGTGTTGATGGCAGTGAACTGCAGCGACCGGAAAAAGCCACTGACGAGCAGAATCGAGATCATCACCCAGACCGGCGTTGTGGCCGTAAAGACGGCACACAGGCACATGGCACTACCCGTGATCAGGGCGTTGAACATCAGAACTCGCCGGTAGCCCCAGCGTTTGAGAATGGGCGGTGCACAAAACTTCATCGCCATGGCGCCGATGGCGCTCGCAAAGGTGATCAGACCGGCAGACATGGCGGACATACCGAAGCCAGTCTGCAGTAATAGTGCAAGAAGAAACGGTGTCGCACCGATGGTAAAGCGGCACAGATTACCACCCAGTACAGACTCCCGAAAAGTGGGGATCTTCAGCAGGTTCAGATCAATGATCGGGTTGGCATGGCGTAACGCATGCCCTCTGTAGAGATATCCGCAGACAAGTCCTGCCAGAACCATCAGACCGACCCAGATCGCCGGCAGCGTTCGGCTGGCCAGAAACTCGAAGGCAGCGACCAGTGTTGCAAGGCAGGTTGCGCTAAGCAGAAACCCGAGCAGATCAAGCGGTTTGTCGGTTTTCTCGTTCGCCTGGGCAGAGATGAAACGCATGCTCATGAAAATACCGAGAATGCCGATTGGCACATTCATCAGAAAAATCCAGTGCCATGATGCATAGGTCACGAGAAACCCGCCGACAGGCGGCCCCAGCACGGGTCCCATCAGTGCGGGCAGGGACAGAAATGCCATCGCCCTCAGGAGTTCATGTTTGGGTACTGTGCGCAGCATGATCAGGCGACCCACGGGCACCATCATGGCGCCACCGATGCCCTGAACAATTCGCCACCCCACGAGGTCAGCGACCGTCGATGCGGAGGCGCAACCGGCCGAGCTGATCGTGAAAATCACGATCGATGTCACAAACACTCGCCTGGCGCCATAACGGTCTGCCGCCCATCCGCAAATCGGCACAAAGACAGCTGCAGCCATCAAATACGATGTGATGGCTGTGTTCAGTCTGACCGCTGGGACACCAAATTCGAGTGCCATGGAAGGCAGTGCGATGGCGATGACGGTTGCGTCCAGCATCTGCATGAACAAAGCACAGCCGACAATGAACGGCACCATCAGGCCGGCCATACGCTGAGCGACTGCCTTGTTCAGCCTGTGCAGGGACGACTTTTCGGGGAAGGCCATGAAACGCTTGTTGCTCGAGTAAAATATTGATATTCCTAAAAGTCTAAACTGATTGACAACACCATGGCAGAGCATTTCGAGTCCGACATCACCCGCTTTCTTAAAAGCTACCGCAAAGATCATCCTGATCTTGAGCAGCGTCAGCGCGAAGGTCGTGCGCGCTTGTGGGACAAGCCCATCGATGCCGAGTTGCAGGAGGGCTTCAAGCAGGCCCGTGTGCAGCAAAGGCCTTACGTTTATCAGAACGACTGATTGGTCGTGGCTTCAAAGGGCGTTGGATCCGAGATACCGGGCATCGCGCTCGATGAACTGGTCAGCCCGGCGGTTGATTCAACCCCCGATATTGTCGATGCCGTTGCTTTGGCTCGTTTGTACGGTGAACCGCTTTTCAGTTTTCCGCAGGATCTCTATATTCCTCCCGATGCACTGGAGGTTTTTCTCGAGACCTTCGAGGGGCCACTGGATCTGCTGCTGTACCTGATCCGCAAGCAAAACTTCAACGTCCTCGACATCCCGATGGCGCAAGTCACCCAGCAGTACCTCTCGTATGTCGAGCAAATTCGATCGATCAATCTGGAGCTCGCGGCGGAGTATCTGCTGATGGCCGCCATGTTGATCGAAATCAAGGCGAGAATGCTCCTTCCTGTCAAACCAAGGGATGACGGGCAGGAGCCGGAGGATCCCCGTGCCGAGCTTGTGCGTCGATTGCTTGAGTACGAGCAAATGAAACTCGCCTCGCGCGAGCTTGATGCGCAGCCCCGGCTCGGGCGTGATTTTCTGGTGGCTCAGGCGGTGGCAGATTTTGATGTGGTGCGGGCGCTTCCATCAGTCGACGTGGATGACCTCAAGGCTGCCTGGGTTGACATCATTAAACGTGCCCAGTTGAATGCCCACCATCACATCACCCGTGAGCAGCTGTCAGTGCGCGAACACATGACGCACATATTGCGGCAACTCTCCGATGTCCGGTTTGTGGAGTTCAGTGAGCTTTTTATGGAACGAATCCACAAGGGGGCGCCAGTTGCGGTGATTGTGGTGCATTTCGTTGCACTGCTGGAGCTGGCCAAAGAGTCTTTGCTCGAAATTACGCAGGCTGAGGCCTACGCCCCGATTTACGTACGCCTGTCGTATACCATCGCACACGCCTAGTTTCGATTCTGAGTGTATTTTCCGCGGAGATTGTTTTGAAAGTTGTACATACCATTGAGGAACTCAGAGACCAGTTGCGAGGCCAGACCCGTGCTGCGTTTGTGCCGACCATGGGTAATCTGCACGACGGCCACCTGGCTCTGATGCGCACGGCTCGCCAGTACGGCGATCCGGTGGTCGCCAGCATCTTTGTCAATCGACTGCAATTTGGTCCGAATGAGGATTTCGACAAATACCCGCGCACGCTCGTTGACGATATCGAGAAGCTTGAGCGTGAGCGCGATGTCTACGTGCTTTTCGCGCCCAACGAGCGCGAACTGTATCCAGAGCCGCAGAAATATCGGGTGCAGACGCCTGATGACCTGGGCGCAATTCTTGAGGGTAAGTATCGGCCCGGTTTTTTTGAAGGGGTCTGTACGGTTGTGCTCAAACTGCTTTCCTGTGTTCAGCCGAAGGTCGCAGTTTTCGGGAAGAAAGACTATCAACAGTTGATGATCGTTCGCAGTATGTGTCGACAGTTTCAGTTGCCAGTCGAAATTGTGGCGCATGAAACCGTTCGAGCGGACGATGGGCTCGCGCTTTCGTCACGCAACGCGTATCTGTCACCTGAGCAACGGGCCTTGGCGCCGATGTTGTATCAGTCGCTTCAGAGCACAAGGCGGGCGCTGTTGGATGGATGCCTGGAGATTGCCGACCTTGAGAGTCAGGCCCGAAGCCGGCTGGCAGATCAAGGCTGGAATGTCGATTATTTCAGTGTGCGCCGGCAATCCGATCTGCTTGCACCGAGCGAGCAGGACTTGCAGGCCAGGCAGCCGCTAGTGATTCTTTCTGCTGCACGTCTCGGGGCGACGCGTCTGATTGATAATCTCGAGGTCTAGTTTTGAAATGTCAACCCATTTAAGGGTAAACCCTACTAGCAGATTTGACAGCTATCGTTAGGTTTCTGACTTTGAGAGACTGTCGCCTCTGTTCACTGGAGGCGATATGCAAAAGCTCGATGATCAGGCAGGTGCGGGGTGGTCCGCACTGACAGCACGGGAGTTGGAGGTTATCTATCCTGTGGCGCAAGGCAAGTCCAACAAACTGATCGCAATGGAGTTGGGGATCTCGACCCGCACGGTTGAGGCTCACCGGGCACGTATCTTTTACAAGATGGGTGTCAGAAATGCTGTTCAACTAGCCCGGGCCGTCTATGCGCCCGGGCGTGCTCCAGCGACACCCTTGAGTCAGTCAACTCACGACACCTAATTGCAGGAGGGAGCTGCCGCCTTGTCGAGTTCGGCAATTGGATCCAGATCCGGTTGCCGATTCAGCGTGTAGGTCAAGCTTGGTGTGTCACCATCAATGCTTTTGAGTCTGAGCGTGTTTCGGGACAGAAACAGCATCTCGGAGCGCACGCGCCCGTCTGTGTCTAGCAAAACCAGGCTCGGCGGGGTGGTCGGGACGATTCTCCAGCAGCCCTGCGACGCAAATGCCTTTCCGCTGGGCGCATCTTTCTCGAGATAGGACGCACGAGCACGCCAGCGACCATTGGGAGCAACCGTCAGGGTGATTCTCTGGTTGGTGCAGCGCATATCCTTGTGAAAGCAGGGAAGGGTTCCCTGGTAGGTTTGCGGCTGAGCAATCAGCTTGTTCAGGCTCGCTTCCCGTGCATCAGCGGCAGTCATGGCCGATTGACCGGCGCTCGAGAGCCGCTCGCTTTCGCCGGGTGCTGGCAGCGCCGGATCTTGAGTGCCGGGTCGGACAATCTTGAGCTGAATCTGGCTTGGCGCCTGCACCACTTGTCGGGTGCCCCCGGTTTCCGCCTGCCGGATGGCGTCAGTCGTGGTGCTTTCGCGAGGCAGTTCGTAATACCCAGGGCTTTTCATCTGTTCGCATCCAGCCAGAAAAACGATGCCAGCGGCTATCGCGAGGCGACTCGATGCATTGACAAAAGCAGGGAAGCGAAGTTTTGAAGTCATGGTTGAATTAATTGCGAGATTTTATGCCGAGAGATTATCAGTTTTCATTCTACGCATGTTCGGGGAATTTGGTTTGCTAGAACTGTGGATTGCATTGGCTGGGGTGGCGATCGGAATCCTTGCGCTCAGGATCGGTGTGGCTTACGTCGCCTATATTGTGCCTTTGCTGGGTGCCCAGACGGATTTGGCGGCTGGCGAGATTGTGGCCGATGAGGTTGTGGCGAGTCAGGTTTATCTGCCGGATGCCATGCTTTTTTTTCTGGTCTCAGGCAATGCGTGGCTGATATTGTCTCGATCGGCGTCTGACGGGGCTGCCGCAGTCAGCGTTCTGTTCGTCGTGCTGCTCTGGCTACTGGCCTACATCGACGCTCACACAACGATTCTGCCCGATGTGCTGACGGGTCTGCTCGCGATCAGTGGACTTGTTGTGCGATGGTCCGGCTTGCGGGGCCGCTGGGACGATCTCGGCGCCTACTTTGCAATGGGACTCGGGTTTGGCGTCCCGTGGCTGATCAACTGGCTTTACAGGCGTTTACGCAGAGCGGACTCCGATGCAATCGGACAGGGTGACGCCAAGCTTCTGGCGGGCATGGGTGTCTGGCTCGGTCTGCAACCCTTGGGCACGGTGATCATGTCTGCGGCGTGGTTGTCCGTTCTCTATACTTTGTGCAAGGGACTGAAGAAGAGACGCCTGCCGCTTGCGGTTCCCTTGGGACCGTTTCTGGCATTGGCGGGCAACATCTGGATTTTGAAACATGTTTAAGCTGGGACTGACAGGTGGTATCGGATCAGGCAAGAGCCTGGTTGCCAGTTTGCTGGCCGATCTCGGGGCGACCGTGATTGATACAGATCAGGTAGCGCATGGACTGACAGCACCCCAGGGTCTTGCCATGGAGCCCATCAGGCTGGCGTTTGGCAATGACGTGGTTCGGGCGGACGGAAGTCTGGATCGTGACAGAATGCGCAAGATGGTGTTCTCGGACCCTGCTTTGCGTAAAAAACTCGAACGCATCATGCATCCCTTGATCGGGCAGGAGGTGCGCACGCTCGCGCAACACGCCGATGGTCTTTACACCGTATTTGTTGTGCCCTTGCTGGTGGAGTCGGGTCGTTGGCGTGATCAGGTTGACCGTATTTGCGTGGTCGACTGCGATCGTGACACGCAGATCACGCGGGTGATTGCGCGCAATAATCTTGCGCGCGAGCAGATTGAACAGATTCTTGCGGCACAGGCCACCCGGACGCAACGACTTGATGCAGCTAACGATGTGATCGACAACTCCGGCAGCATGAGTCTTGAAGACGTCAGGCAGCAGGTGTTGGTCTTGCACCGGCAGTGGTGTAACCTAACGAAATGCTGATAAACCTCTTTGCTGTTTGCGAATCGTGATGCGTTTCGAATACCCCTTCAACGAGCGGGTGCGAACCTGGATTCGCCTTGAATATTTGCTGGACCGCCTCATGTTTTTCGCCGCTCCTGGCGATCCGCGCATGCACCAGGTGGCGTTTAGCACCCTCTTTGACGTTCTGGACGCGACGGAACGAACAGATGTCAAGGGTGGCCTCCTGCAGGACCTGGAGCGTCAGAAGGTCACGCTGACCAACCTTCAAGGTCATCCTGGCGTGGAGGTCATGGCTCTGAATGACGTCATCGATCAGATTGATCAGGCTATTGCAGGCTTGTCCCGGCAAGGTCGCACCGGTCAGGTTTTGCGTGAAAACGAATGGCTGACCAGTTTGCGCGGCCGACTGTCGATACCCGGTGGCGGCACTCAGGTGGACATGCCATCGTTTCATGCATGGCAGAGCAAGGATGTGCAGGCACGCTGCGAGGATCTTCGCCGGTGGATCGAGCCTTTGCTGCCTTTGCACAGTGGCATTGGACTGGTGATGAGATTGCTGCGCGATTCGGGCGCTCAGGAATCTGCCATCGCACGGGCTGGCGCCTATCAGCAAATGCTCGGTGGAAAAGTCTATCAATTGTTTCGCGTCTGGCTCGACGATGGTCTTGGGGTGTTTCCCGAAATGAGTGCAAATAAATACATGGTTTGGGTTCGATTCTCGGAACAGGATGGTGTGACCAAGCCCCAGCCTTTTTCTGGTGATGTTCCCTTCCGATACGCACTATGCTCGCTCTGATCTGTTGATACGGAGTCATGGATGGCAGTTTTAACCTGGCACCGGGTTGTGGCGAGTGCAGGCGTGACACTTCTTCTCAGTGGCTGTCAGGTCGGACCTGACTACGAAAGACCACAAATTGATCTTGGTGATAGCTATCTGCACACGACGCAGGGCTCGGGCTGGGCATCCACTCAGGCCGTGCATCTGGCAACGACACTGGACTGGTGGGCGCTGTATCAGGATTCGCAACTCAATGAACTGATGGCCCGGCTCAACGCGGGCAGCCCCTCGATCGAACAGGCCCAGGCGCAGTATCGTCAGTCACTGGCGCTCATGCGTGTTGCCAATGCCAGCCTCTATCCGGTTGTGGGGCTGAATGCGGAAGTGACAAGGGCAGATGTGCCGATTGCAGGATCGTCCGGGGCGGTCATGGGCGCATTCGGGCCCAACACCCAGCACAGTGTCGGACTTGGATTGAGCTGGGAGGTTGATCTCTGGGGTGCACTGGCGCGCGAAGTCGAGCGGACCGGCTCCCAGAGCCAGGCCAGTGCAGCGGATCTTGCGGGTGCCAGACTCAGTGCTCAGACAGCGCTGGCAAGCAGTTATTTCCAGTTGCGAGGACTGGAGCAGCAGCAGCGGTTACTGCAAAAGACCATTCAAACGTATGAACGTTCTCTGACTTTGACACAAAACCTGTTTCGGGCAGGTCTGTCAGACAGGAGCGACGTGTCAGTGGCCCAGACGCAGCTTGAGGCGGCAAGGTCACAGTCCATCGAACTGCAGCGCCAGCGTGCCACCTTGGCTAACGCGATTGCCGTTCTCATGGGTGAGCCCCCCTCCAGACTGCTGATCAAGCCCGACCTGTCCTGGAAAGCAGACGTTGTGACGGTGCCGGCTGGCGTGCCTTCGATGTTACTGGTCCGAAGACCGGATATTGTCGCGGCAGAACGGCGGGTTGCTGCGGCCAATGCACAACTGGGTGTGACAACTGCAGCGTGGTTTCCATCGCTGACCATCTCGGCAAATGCGGGCTACCAAGCCAATCAGTTCAGCCAGTGGTTCGTGGCCCCGGCGCAGTTCTGGGCCGTAGGACCCGTGCTGGCGGCAACCTTGTTCGACGCAGGCAGAAGATCTGCACGTATCGCACAGGCCCAGGCCGAACTCGATGTCCAGGCGGCCAATTACCGGTTTGTGGCGCTCAGAGCCCTGCAGGAAGTCGAAGACGCATTGGTGCAGTTGCGTTTGCTGCAGGAGCAGCAGCAGGTTCAGCACAGGGCGGTTGCCGCGGCCCGTGAGTCTGTGCGGATGAAACGTCAGCAGTATGAAAAGGGGCTGGTGGACTTTTTGAGTGTGGCAGTGCTTGAGACCACGGCGCTGAATGCGGAGCGCACAGAAATCGCTTTGCAGACCGATCGACTGGCCTCGAGCGTCAAACTGGTGTCCGCCATGGGCGGCGGCTGGTCAGTTGACCAGTTGCCGGATCCCCGCAATTCCGTGCGCACCCCTTGACCATGCTGTCAGCAAGGTGTCCGGGGACTGACCGCCCAGGGCAAACACCGGCAGACCAGCCTGCAGATTCCATGCCTCGAATGTATCCCAGCCCAAGGGCTTGCCGTCGGGATGGGTCGCGGTCGGCAAGACAGGGCCCAAGACAGCAAAGTCCGCACGGATTTCACGGGCCTGGTGCAACTGGTCAGGCTCATGCGTCGACACACCCACCCAGCGGCCGTGCCCCAGATCGGGCCGACTACTCAGGCTCAGCATATCCTGGCTACGCAGATGCACGCCATGTGCCTGCGTCCACCAGGATGCCGGGTGAACGCTGTTGATCATGAGCCGTGCCTGATGCTGCTGACACAAGGTCAGAACCTTTTGCATGGCTTCGTAGACCGATGCCTCGCCATGCGTGCTTTGCCACTCTGGCTCTCGCCACTGAATCAGCCGGACCCCTTGCTGGAATGCGCGTTTGAGTCGTTGTAAAAACTCATCAAGGTGCTCAGGGTGGTTGACGCCTGAGATCAGATACTGGTGTGGTACCTGAAGCCAGCCAAGCGGGGGGTAGGTGGCTGGCAGAAGATCCTTGCGCTCGAGCGCATCTTCTACGCGAATCCACTGTAACTGCTGGCTCTCCAGGGGTGTCGGGATACCCTGCCAATCGGTGACACGACAGAAGTGCAGGCGCACGGTCGAGTGGGGGTAGCGGTGCACATGGGTCACCCATGGCCATGCCTGGCTGACCTGAATGTCAATCTCTTCCTTCAGCTCACGGGCCAGCGCATCTAGCAAGGCCTCTCCCGGCTCGATTTTGCCACCGGGTAGCTCCCACCAGCCCGCCCATGGTTTGCCTTGCGGTCGGCTGCCAATCAGAATCTGGCCGTCTTGCCGACAGATCACGCCAACCGCAACGTCAATGATGGTTTCAGGCATGCCGTGCAGCCCAGTCCCGCGCAAAATGCCAGGCGACCCGACCCGATCGCGAGCCGCGTTCAAGCGTCCATTGCAGGGCCTCTGTGCGAGCCTGCGCAATCGACTGTTCAGAGCACCCCAGTTGAGCGAGCCAGTAGGCCACAATGTCGAGGTAATCGTCTTGCCGGAAGGGGTAGAAGGAGAGCCAGAGTCCGAATCGTTCGGACAGCGAGATTTTTTCTTCGACGGTTTCACCCGGATGGACTTCGCCGTCTGACTGGTGTTTGGCCTCCAGGTTCTCGCGCATGTACTCTGGCATCAGGTGACGTCTGTTTGATGTGGCGTAGATCAGCACGTTGAGTCCCGTAGACGCGGCTGAACCATCGAGAATCGACTTCAAGGCTTTGTACCCAGCCTCGCCTTCTTCAAATGAAAGATCATCACAGAAAACGATGAATTTTTCCGGGCGATCAGCCACCAGATCAACGATGTCAGACAAATCCGGGAGATCTTGCTTGTCGACTTCAATCAGTCGCAAACCCTGCGCAGCGAACTGAGCCAGCATGGCTTTGACAAGCGAGCTTTTTCCGGTGCCGCGAGAGCCTGTCATGAGGACATGATTGGCTGGCTTGCCTTGCACAAAGTGTCGCGTGTTACGTTCGATGACATCTTTCTGGCGTTCGATGTGCTGCAGATCTTCCGGGCGGATCAGATGGGGGTGCTTGATGGCATCCAGCCATCCGTGAGCCGTGCCACGTTTGCGCCAGCGAAATGCCAGCGCCGTCCAGTCAACCGGAGGGGGCGCGGGCGGCAACCAAGCCTGTAGCTGGGTCAGAACAAGATCGGCCTTGGCGAGAAGGCGGGAGATGTCTTTGTCATCGGGTGACATGGTCATAGGGTTTGCGTGTTTCAGGATCGGTAGTCGGCGTTGATGGTGACGTAGTCATGTGAAAAATCAGTGGTGTATACAGTCTCGGAGACGTCTCCACGGGCAAGCGTAATGCGCACCAGAATCTCGGCTTGCTTCATGATTCTTTGACCATCCTCTTCCTGGTAGTCCGGGTCGCGACCACCATCGCGCGCGACTCGCACGTCACCAAGCCAGAGGCCGACATGATTGACATCGAGATCGTGGATACCGGCATAGCCGATCGCAGCGAGAATCCGCCCCAGGTTGGGGTCGGAGGCAAAAAATGCCGTTTTGACCAGTGGTGAGTGGGCCACCGCATAAGCGACCTTGAGCGCTTCTTCAGATGAGGCGGCCTGTTCGACCTGGATGGTCATGAACTTGGTGGCGCCTTCCCCATCACGCACGATTTTTGTTGCAAGATCCAGCGCTGCCGTTTCAAGTGCCTGCGTGAGCGCTGGCAGACGAGGGTCGTCTGCGGACTCGATTCGCAAGGATCCCTGACCTGACGCGATCAGAATGAACGAGTCGTTGGTCGAGGTGTCGCCATCCACCGTAATCCGGTTAAAAGATTTGTCGGCCAGTTTGCGGACCAGCGGATTCAGAACCGATTGATCGATGTGGGCATCCGTGGCGAGATACCCCAGCATGGTTGCCATGTTGGGGCGAATCATCCCGGCGCCTTTGCTGATGCCAGTCATCGTGACCGTGTGTCCGTCGATACTGGCCCGGGTTGAATGAATCTTGGGTTCTGTATCGGTGGTCATGATGCTGTAGGCAGCATCAAACCAGTTGCCTTCAGACAGGTTGATGACTGCGTCCGGGATGGCCTTCTCGATCTTTTCGATCGGCAGCGGCTCCAGAATGACCCCGGTGGAAAACGGCAGTACAGCAGCACTTTGCACACCCAGGGCCTTTGCTGTCGCCGCGCACATGCGATTGGCAGCGACCAGCCCAGGCTGACCGGTGCCAGCATTGGCGTTGCCGGTGTTGATGATCAGCGCCCGAATGGGTTCGCCACCGTTCAGGTGTGCCTCACACACCTGAACGGGTGCAGCACGAAAACGGTTGGTCGTGAGCACACCGGCTACATTGGCGCCTGGGTCCAGCACCATCAGCGTGATGTCCTTCTTGCCCGGCTTTTTAATGCCGGCTGATGCGATACCGATCCGTACGCCCTTGACAGAACAGACGTCTTCGCGAGCGGGGATGTGGAGATTGACAGCCATGTTGACCTCTCAGTTAGGCGAGCTTGGCCAGCACTTTGTCGGCGGCCTGCAGGGTTGCATCAATGACATCGGCATCATGCATGCACGATACGAATCCCGCTTCGTAGGCAGATGGCGCGAAGTAAACACCCTCATCAAGCATCCCATGAAAAAAATGCTTGAACATGTCGATGTTTCCTGCCGAAACCTCTGCCAGGGTGGTGGGCACTTCACTGGAGAAGTAGATGCCAAACATCCCGCCTTCGAAGTCGGTCGACAGCGCAATGCCGTGCTTTTGCGCGATCTGGGTCAGACCATGCGTGAGTGCACGGGTGTGGGATGCGAGGGTTTCATAAAAACCAGGCTCGGACAGCAGGCGCAGCGTCGTGATACCGGCCGCTACAGCAACCGGATTGCCAGACAGCGTACCTGCCTGGTACACGTTGCCGACCGGGGCAATGTGTTGCATGACCGATGCCTTGCCGCCAAATGCGCCAATCGGCATGCCGCCTCCAATCACCTTGGCCAGTGTGGTCAGGTCGGGTTCAATGCCCGTCAGACCCTGCACCCCCTGAGCTGCCACCCGGAAGCCGGTCATCACCTCGTCAAATATCAGAATCGATCCGTGTCGCGTGCACTGCTCGCGCAATGTTTCAAGGAAACCTGCGACCGGCTTGACCATGTTCATGTTGCCCGCGATGGGCTCGACAATCACGCAGGCGATGTCCTTGCCATGCGTCTCGAAAGCTGCTTTCACCGAAGCACTGTCGTTGTAGTCCAGCACAATGGTGTGGGCGACAAACTCGGCGGGTACACCCGCTGAAGTGGGGTTGCCAAACGTCAGCAGCCCGGAGCCGGCTTTGACCAGAAGGCTGTCCGCGTGGCCGTGATAACACCCCTCAAACTTGATGATCTTGTTGCGACCCGTGGCGCCTCGGGCGAGCCGGATGGCGCTCATCGTGGCTTCTGTGCCCGAGCTAACCAGGCGGACCTGTTCAATCGATGGCATTCGTTCAATCAGCATCTCGGCGATGATGACTTCGGCCTCGGTGGGGGCCCCGTAAGAGAGTCCATGAACGGCCGCGTCCTGCACGGCCTTGACCACTTCCGGGTGGGCATGTCCCAGAATGGCAGGTCCCCACGAGCCAATGTAGTCGATGTAGCGCTTGCCGTCGGCGTCCCAAAAGTAAGGGCCTTGGGCGCGCTCGACAAATCGCGGCGTCCCTCCTACCGAACGGAAGGCACGCACCGGGGAATTGACGCCTCCGGGGATGCTTTTGCAGGCGCGCTCAAACAGTTCAGCGTTGCGAGTCATGCGGTAGGTCTCCTGAAACTTTAAGAATGAATTTGCTGCGTTTGCGAGTCAGTGCACGACGTTCTCAAACAAGCTGGAGAATTGTCGAGCCACTGTTTCGATATCTTGCGCATTGAACAGCGCACCCACCACAGCCAGACTGTCAGCGCCCGCAGTGATCAGGTGCCGCGCGTTGTCTGGCGTAATGCCCCCGATTGCGACCACAGCCGCGCGCGCACGTGGCAGGCTGTGCTGCTGGCTGGCTGACGGGTGCTCGCTGGAATCGCATTCGCAAAGGCTTCTGGCTTTTGAGAGTATAGTCAGCGGCGCCGGTGGTGCCTGAGGCTTGGTACCTGATGCAAACATGGCGCCAAACGCAATGTAGTCCACAGGGGTGGTCAGCAGTGTCCTGGCGCGCTCCAGATCCGCGTAGCAAGAGACACCAAGAAGGCGTTGTGACCCGAGGGCAGCTCGCACCATGCAAGGATCACCGTCATCGCGACCGAGATGAACGCCGTGCGCATCGGTTTCGAGTGCGAGCCGCCAGTCGTCATTGATGATGTAGATCACACCCAGATCTGAGCAAACTTTACGCAGGCGATGGGCGATCTTGATGCGAGTCTGTCTGTCCACAGTCTTTAGACGCAACTGAAGGGCGACCATGCCGCCTGCTGCTGCCTGGCGTATTGCGTTCTCCAGACGATCGGCATCGTCCCAGTCCGGCGTGACACCATACAGCCCTGCAGGAAACCGAAGCCTCGCGGGTGTGCCCGTCATGTTGTAACTCCTGGCAGACGCCGGGCAATGCGCTGACCCATGCCGGCCTGAAATGCCTGTCCGATTGCAGCGAGACCATACTCACAAGCCGCCTTGCTCGCGTCTTCCATTGTGTCGCCGTGCGCCAGTTTTGCGGCCGCAGCACATGCGAGCAGTCCTGTATTGTCCTGCGTTCTCTCCGGTCCCGCGCTCCATGGCCATGTCAGCGTGACGCCCTCTGAACTTGCAAGCAGATGCACCAGCGAACCGGGGCGCTGCCTGAATGCCGAGACCAGTACCCAGCCTGCTCCGAGTTGCAAGATCGACTGTGGACCAGAACTGACATCCATCAGCTCTGCAAGATCATCGTCAAGCCAGCGGTCGGCAGCGTTCGGGCCAATGACAACCAGTTCGCTTTGCGGTACCAGCAGTTCAAGAGTGGCATGGGCGATAACATCCACCTCGTCCGGTTCGGATTCCTCCTCATGGCCAGCCTGAACCAGTTTGGGACCCAGATGCAGCACCATGGGCACATCAGCGTAGTCGGCAGCAATCTGGGCTATCACACTGATTTGCTCGACAGAAGCAACGTGGCCGACCTTGATCGCCTGCACAGGGGTGTCTTCCAGCAAAAAACGGACCTGTTCGTCGAGCTGGTCAGCCTGGCACACCTCGATATGCAGTGTGCTGGCCGTGTCTGCAATGGCCACGCCCGTAATTGCCGATACACTGTGCACACCATGTGCAGCACAAGTGACAGCATCTGCGGGGATATCCTGCTTGCCGGTAGGGTCAAACAGGCCGATCAACAGTACGATGGGTGTGGATGAGTGTGGCACTTTATGGGACATTGGTAAGATTACGATCCATTGTAAAAGATCAGCAGAGATAAATATGCGAACCTGGATGTGCCTGATATGTGGTTGGGTTTATGACGAAGCGCAAGGCTGTCCCGATGACGGCATTGCGCCTGGAACCCGTTGGGAGGACGTTCCCCCCAACTGGGTCTGCCCTGAATGCGGCGCCCGCAAAGAAGACTTTGAGTTG
>CAZBIN010000054.1:509-15099 GCA_964491995.1 uncultured Orrella sp. | reverse complement strand
AAGTGATGCAAAACCACCTGCATCATCGTGAATTTATAGAGATCTGTGTCGAGCAATGAACGTATGATCATAGGTTTATGCCTGTTCGCAAAGGACTCAGGGCACTGTCTGCAACGCCCTTGAAGCTGACATCCTCACCGTCGCCATGAAGGACAGCAATTCCTTCACTTCACCGAGAATATCCTGGCTATTTCGGTCTCCACGCCATCCGACCTTGGGCAGGAAGACGCAGCTATTGCCGTGATCTCACTCGACGCTCACGGACAACGCGAGCCGCGGGACTGGTATTTCTTCTTTGACATCCTCTCCGACCTAAACGCCGGAGATTCCTACTGCTAGACGGCGATGCCCCGCCGCGAGTATGTTCCTGGCGGCATGCACGTCACGATCATGATGTGAGCCGCACTCCGAGCAAGTCCATTCTCTTATTCCAAGTCCTGCGATACCTTTCGGCCGCGACTCAGGCAGTGCGCCACAAGTCGAACAGGTTTGGGTGGAGTACGCTTCATCGACTTCCTCGAACAACACGCCTGTCGCAATCGACTTATAACTGAACATTGTTCGCAACGCCGTCCAGCCAGCGTCCAAGACGGATTTCGCCATCTTGGTTTTTGCCAGACCCGCGGCATTCACGTGACCGACGAAGATTGCACCGTTCCGTGAAACCAGGTCAGTGCTGAGTTTGTGCAAAAAGTCTTTCCTGCGGTTGGCAATCTGCGCATGCAGTGCTTTGACCCGAGATTTCTTGTGGGCGCGCTGAGCGAGCGCCAATTGCTTTTCGGCTCCCCGGTACAGCTTTTGTGCTTCGATCTTGATGCCGTTCGACATCGCTGCAAAGTCTTTCAGACCAAGATCAATGCCGACTGAGCCTGTGCCGGCAGTTTTTACAGCGTCAACCTCAACGCAAATATTGGCATACCATCGCCCACGAGCATCCTGGCTGAAGCTGCCTGACCCGAGTTTGTATTGGCTGAGTCCAAACGAGTCCCACAAACCGAAGCATTGGCCGGCGTAGCGTAACTGTCCGTTTTTGTAGGCGATGCAGTCATGGCGAAATGGAATCCACCCTAGCGACTTGCGAGCGCCATACGAAGTGCGCCAACTCAACTTTGCTTTCTTGAACTGCTTGCGCCTAGTGACCCGTTCTGCACCAACCATTTGCACGGAAGCCGAATTGATGCTCAAGCCTTCCTTGGTTGCACCAGCAGTGTACTTTTGCAAATCGTAGCTGCTGAAGAATTTACCTGTGCGCCGAAGGTGCTTGTATGAAAGGTCGTTGCAGTCATTCCACACCAAATTGACGTCACGCGCCATGGCATCGAGTACCTTCGCGTGTTTGTCTTTGATGCGAACATGCAATGTTTTCATGCTTAAATTATACTTGGTCTATGGAAAGCAACAACGACATTCGATACAGATGGCGCGGTGTATTTCATATGTCTGTTCAGTGGATCGTTGTGGCGAAATGTCAGCGCAAAGTGTTCGGCAAAGAGGCTATCAACACGCTGCGCGCGCCTTTTACCAAGGCACGCTCCGAATTTGACTCGCAGCTTGTCGAAACGGACAGCGAACGCAACCATGGGCGTTTCGAGTAACACAGCACTGCTGACACAAGGGTGATCCCTGATATGCGTTGGCACAATCCGTTAAAATCATAGTGTTGCTTAAAGCTTGCATGATGACGACATGCGAGAACAAGAAAGTCGCAATTGATCTTCTGACGACTCCACCAAACCAACAGCCGTTGCCATTTGGCTCTCTATTCCAGACATCACTATGACCCACGTTGTTACAGAGAACTGCATCAAGTGCAAATTCACCGATTGTGTGGATGTATGCCCTGTTGACTGCTTCAAAGAAGGTCCGAACTTTCTGATCATTGATCCTGACGAGTGCATCGACTGTGCGGTCTGTATTCCTGAGTGCCCGGCAAACGCGATCTTCGCAGAAGAAGACGTACCCGCCGATCAGGTGAAGTTCATTGCCATCAATGCAGAGCTCAGCCCTGTCTTCAAGACGATCAGCCGCTCCAGAGAGCCACTGCCTGACGCGGACGACTGGAATGGCAAGCCGGACAAGCTTCAGTACCTGGAGCGTTGACGCGAGAGGTTCACGTTGAGCATGGAATCCAGAGAAGCATCGACTAAGTACTCATGCCAGACCGTCCTTGACGTTCGTCAATGGAACGAGAGTGGACTGTGCTCGGTGCGTATCACACGTCCCACAGATTTTGAGTTTGCGCCCGGACAGTTTGCCCGTATCGGACTGCCTCAAGACGAAAAATCGCAAGAGCCCACGCTGTGGCGAGCCTATTCAATGGTTACCCATCCAGACGACAATGTGCTCGAGTTTTTCAGTGTCACGGTACCCGGCGGCCTGTTCAGTCCAAGACTTGCAGCGCTGCAGCCTGGTCAGTCCCTCTGGATCGAAAACAAACCTTTCGGATTCCTCACCCTCGACCGCTTTTCCAGCGCCAGCGTCCTTTGGCTGATCTGCACCGGCACGGGTCTGTCCGCTTATCTTCCCATGCTTCGGGACGAAGGCACATGGCGGCAGTTTCAATCTGTCATATTGGTGCATGGCGTCAGAACCGAAGCTGAACTGGCTTATCGCCCCGAGATCGAACAGACCGAAGGCACGATCAATAAAGACAGGCCAGGCCGGCTGATTTATTTACCTGTCACCTCACGACAGGCCTGGCCTGGACCGGGACCAGGCGCAGGCACACCCGCCTGCAGGATCACCACGGCGCTGCAGAGCGGCACGCTAGAGCAAGTGACCGGCACCACTCTCGAACCCGAGAACAGCAGGGTTATGCTGTGTGGCAACCCGGAGATGGTTACTGAAATGAGAAGCCTATTGTCGGAGCGAGGGTTTGCTGCGGGTCGCCGAGGCAATCTCGGCACGCTTGCTGTTGAAAACTACTGGTGAGCACCATCCACATGAGATCACCATCGGATGGTGGACTGGTCGCCCGAATCAATGCTATCTTGCCGCAGACGCAATGCACCAAATGCGGCTACAAAGGTTGCCTCCCCTACGCGCAGGCTCTGGCCACAGGCGAGGCAGAGATCAACCGCTGTCCGCCCGGTGGTGAACCAGGAATGCAGGCGCTGGCTAGTCTTCTCGGACACTCTCCGAAACCTATCGACCCTGCATGCGGCCAACCCGGGCCCCTGATGGTTGCCGTCATCGATGAAGATCACTGTATTGGTTGCACACTTTGCATCAAGGCCTGTCCAGTCGACGCCATTCTAGGTGCTAACAAGCGAATGCACACGGTGCTCCCGGACTGGTGTACCGGGTGCGATCTTTGTGTCGCGCCTTGTCCGGTTGACTGTATCAGCATGCAGCCTGTCACTGATCCCACGCTTCAATGGACGCCCCAGCGAGCCGACCTGGCCCGACAGCGCTTTGAGAATAGTCAGCGCAGAGTCGGTTCACTGACGCGAAACCCGGAAAATCGTCAGGCTTCAAACGTCGACGCGAGTACGCAGGACAAAGCGAGCGTGATCGCTGCCGCTCTGGCCAAGGCTCGACAAAGACGAAACGTGCGCCCATGAACAAAGAAAACCGCAGCCTCATTTTTGAACAGTTTGAGCGCATCAACCCAAAGCCCACAACTGAGCTTGAATACGCTAATACATTTCAGTTACTAATTGCTGTGATTCTGTCGGCGCAGGCAACGGACAAATCGGTCAACCTGGCCACAAAAGATCTTTTCAGAGATCACGGCACCCCTCAAAGAATGCTCGCGCTAGGCGTCGACGGGCTGACCGAGTACATCCGCACGATTGGTTTATTTCGCACCAAAGCCAGGAACGTGATTGAAACCTGTCGAATCCTGGTCGAGCAATATGACGCACAGGTTCCCCGGTCGCGAGAAGCCCTTGAGGCCTTGCCCGGCGTTGGCCGAAAGACAGCCAATGTCGTCCTGAACACAGCCTTTGGTGAGCCCACCATTGCTGTCGACACACACATCTTTCGAGTCTCCAACCGAACTGGTATCGCACCGGGCAAGACGGTCCTGGCCGTTGAGAAATCGCTGGAAAAAAAAGTGCCTACCCAGTTTCGTCTCAATGCTCACCACTGGCTGATACTGCATGGTCGATACATCTGTATGGCACGCAAACCAAAATGTGATGTCTGCCAGATATCCCAGTGGTGCGATTTTTATAAAAAACTGGCTAAAAAGCTGGCATGAATCCCGTTTGCGCCCCAATTCAGAAAACACAGAATCGTGCCGCGTCAAGGCACTCTGAGCTACGTTGCATTTCACCCTTGTGTAGACAAATATCTGCTTGTCAGGAAGCGCCATCGAAGCTCATCTGGCATTGATTCAATACTTTTATGCACAAATGAAATGACCCATTGATGCATAATTTGTCGTCTATTCTTGTACCTGTCACTAAGCATAAAAATTTGCCTTGCCGGACTGAAACCGTTAACCAGGAGTGTCATTAGATGAGCCAAGCGATCAACGTGCACCGATTACAAGTTGCCCCTGCACTAAAGTCTTTCATCGATGACGAAGTCTTGCCGGGTACTGGCGTACAGACGCATGCATTCTGGTCCGGCTTTGATACCCTTGTGGCAGACCTTGCCCCTAAAAACCGGATGCTGCTTGCCAGACGCGATCAGATTCAGGCCGAGATTGATCGCTGGCACGAAGCCCATCCGGGTCCGATCACTGACATGGCAGCTTATCAGGCATTTCTGAAGTCCATCGGCTATCTGGTTAATCCGCCGCAACAGTGCAAAGCCACAACACAGAATGTCGACCCGGAGCTCGCCTTGCAGGCGGGGCCTCAGCTCGTCGTGCCGATTCTCAATGCCCGGTATGCACTGAACGCGGCCAATGCCCGCTGGGGTTCCCTTTACGATGCACTGTACGGCACTGATGTCATTGCCGAAGATGAGGGTTGTGAACGCGGTGGCAGCTACAACCCAAAGCGAGGTGCGCGAGTCATTGCGTACGCCAGACGTGTTCTGGATCAGAACACTCCACTGGAAACAGGTTCGCATGCAGATGCGACAGCTTATCGCGTGCTCAACGGCGAACTACTCGTGATGCTGGCAACACATGCCCAGCCCGTCAAACTCAAACAGCGCGAACAGTTTGCCGGATACCGGGGACAGCCTGACAATCCTGAGGCAATCCTGCTGGTTCACCATGGACTGCACGTGGAGATTGTGATCGACCGCTCTGGAGCCATCGGCGCGACCGACCCTGCCGGCATCAACGATCTGACGCTGGAGGCTGCACTCTCGACCATCCTTGACCTTGAGGACTCCGTGGCTGCGGTCGACGCCCAGGACAAGGTCAGTGGCTACAGGAACTGGCTTGGCATTCTGAAAGGCAGTCTGACGGACACCTTTGAAAAAGGGGGCAAGTCGATCACTCGCACCCTCAACGCTGATCGCTGTTACACGGCTCCGAACGGCCAGACCTTGGTGCTGCATGGTCGCTCTCTGATGTTCCTGCGTAACGTGGGTCACCTGATGACAAACCCTGCCGTTCATTACCACGATGCTTCGGGCACTGTTCGCGAGATACCGGAAGGTATTCTGGATGCTGTGGTCACAACCGCAATCGCAATCCATGATCTCAAGAGCGGTGGAGTCACCCCAAAAGGCAATGCCGTTCGCAACAGCACCGCGGGCAGCATTTACATTGTCAAACCCAAGATGCACGGACCTGAGGAAGTCGCGTTCGCCGCCGAACTGTTCTCGCGTGTCGAACAGATGCTTGGACTTGAACAGAACACGGTCAAGCTGGGCATCATGGATGAAGAACGTCGCACCAGCGTCAACCTCAAGGCGTGTATAGCGGCAGCCTCAAGCAGGGTGGCTTTTATCAACACCGGATTTCTGGACCGTACGGGTGATGAAATGCACACAGCCATGCTGGCCGGTCCCATGATCAGAAAGGCGGACATGAAGGCCTCCAAATGGATCGCCGCCTACGAGCGCAATAACGTCCTGGTGGGACTATCCTGCGGTCTTAGAGGTCGTGCCCAGATCGGCAAGGGCATGTGGGCCATGCCCGACCTTATGGCTGAGATGCTCAAGCAGAAGATTGCACATCCCAAGGCAGGTGCCAATACGGCATGGGTACCGAGCCCGACGGCTGCCACATTGCACGCTTTGCATTACCATGAAGTCAACGTCGCTCAAGTGCAGCTTGATCTTGAATCCATTGATGCAGATACCCAGAGGGCAGCTTTGCTTAACGATTTGCTGACAATTCCGGTCGCGACTGACACGGCATGGAGCGAGCAGGACAAGCAGCAAGAACTTGACAACAACATCCAGGGCATCCTGGGTTACGTTGTACGCTGGATTGATCAGGGAATTGGCTGCTCCAAAGTGCCCGACATCCACGACATTGGCCTGATGGAGGACAGAGCGACACTGCGGATTTCCAGCCAGCACGTTGCAAACTGGCTGCACCATGGCATTGTCTCGCGTGAACAGGTCAGGCAAACCTTCGAGCGCATGTCAAAAGTTGTCGATCAACAGAACGCAGGTGACCCGCACTATCGTCCCATGCACGGCAATTTCGAGACATCGATGGCCTATCAGGCTGCCTGCGATCTGGTCTTTAAAGGACTCGAACAACCCAATGGCTACACCGAACCGTTACTGCACGCGTGGAGACTCAGGATCAAGGCCAGCGAACTGACCTGATCACGGTTCAAATCTTTGGAAGAATCAGCGCAATCCGAAGCGACAACGATAGCCACGCTCGCAGCGTTGTCGTTTCCGGAAAAAGAACAGCCTTTATATTTATTAGTTATTAAATAAACAAAAACAATTATTTTTGATTTAGATGATAGTGCATCAGAATCAGGGTTGTCACTCATTCATAGATTGCTGAATCATCATGAAATCCATTATTACAACACTTGCAGCACTGGCATTTTCTGCGTCCGCACTAGCGGCTCAGCCTCTTCTGAGTCCCTCTGAGCTCAACGCCGTGTTGAACCATCCCAATGTTCGGGTCATCGATATCCGGGACCCCAAGTCCTACGGTGAGGGGCATATCCAGAACGCCGTTAATGCCCCCTATGGTAAATGGCGTGGGCCTGCCAGCAATCCCGGCGAGTTGCCCGAGATCAGAGAACTCACCAAACTGGTCCAGTCGATTGGATTGACAGCCGACACACACGCCGTCATCGTTTCGAGTGGCGCCAATGACACCGATTTTGGTGCGGCCGCCCGAGTCTACTGGACGCTACGCGTATTGGGTCTTTCCGACCTTTCCATTCTCAACGGTGGCCTCAAATCATGGAAAGCTGACGGTCTGGCTCTCGGCAGCCAGCCTGTAACGGTTGCCCGCAGCGACTTCGAGCCGTCCATCAATCAGAGTTTGCTGACGTCTCGCCAAGCCATTGCATCGAGCAACGGCTCTGCCAGACAGGCTCTTCTGGTCGATGCACGCCCAGAGGAGTTTTTCCGGGGCGACACCCGTCACACGGCTGCCAAGGTCGCCGGGACGCTCGAAGGGGCGGTCAGCGTGCCCCACTCGCTCTGGTTCAAACCAGGCTCCAGTGAAATGGTCTCCACGGACCAGGCAACCCGCATCGCCCGACAATACAATCTGGTACAGCCCGAGCAGGAAATCGTATCGTTCTGCAACACGGGCCACTGGGCGGCGACCAACTGGTTTGTTCTGTCTGAACTCCTGGGTGACAAAGATGTCACGCTCTACGCTGGCTCAATGGTTGACTGGACTCAGGCCCAGGGCGCATTGCCCGTGAAGAACGCACCTGGGCGAATCAAGCAACTCTGGATTGACGCTCAACTCTGGTTTGCGAGCCTTTAACAGGCTCTCTCATCAGAGGTCAAAGACACCCTTCTGTCACTCTCCGAGACGAGATTTTTTATTTCCATGAAGCGTTTACCCCTGGCAGCACTAATCGCCGCCTTCTTTCTGTTTCTCCTACTCAGCGTTTCTGTCAGGCAATCTCTGCTGTTTCTGATAGGCATTGGAATGGGAGCAGCATTGGCCGGCGCCCGATTCGGTTTTACAACCGGCTGGCGACAACTCATCGAACAGCGCGACCCTCGCGGAGTGACTGGTCAGATCATTTTGTTAGGGCTGGCAGCGATTCTGGCAATCCCCCTGCTGTCGTCCTACACAGAACTTGGTGCCGCGCTAGGACCGCCAAGCGTCAGTCTGCTGGTGGGTGCTTTTGTATTTGGACTGTCGATGCAGATCGCCGATGGATGTGGATCTGGCACACTCTACAAGGCTGGACTCGGGATTCCGCTAAACATGGGAATCTTGCCTCTGTTTGCCTTAGGCAGCTTTCTGGGGTCAGTGCATCTGGGCGACTGGTTGTCTCTGGGGCAAACCGAACCGGTCGGACTGGTCGATCTGCTGGGTGCAGAGAAGGCTCTGGCGGTCACACTGGCTGGGTTGTTGCTGGCTTTACTGGCAGTTCGGTTGTGGGTCGGTCCAGACCAGAAATGGCTTGACCGCAAATGGGTCTGGGGCGCGCTGATTCTCGCCCTGCTCGCCACCTTGAACCTGGTGATTGCCGGTCAACCCTGGGGCGTGGTCTACGGGTTTGGTCTCTGGTCTGCGAAAGTTGCACAAGCTGCAAATCTGTTTGACCCATCAAGCAACATGTTCTGGGGGCAGGAAGGCAACTCCGCCAGACTGGTCGAAAGCATTTTTCTGGATGTCACTTCAATCACCAACATCGGTATTCTGGCAGGCGCCCTCTGGATATCCGCCAACGCGCTCCAGAACGACAAGCCGCTGACACGCCAGCAGTGGATCATCGGCATGGGCGCAGGCTTCATCATGGGCTACAGCTCCCGACTGGCCTTTGGGTGCAATATTGGAGCGATGCTCAGCGGTGTATCAACGGGCAGCCTGCACGGCTGGATCTGGATACCGCTCGCTTTTCTGGGCACCATACTGGGTGTCAAGATCCGTCGCCACTACCGGTTCTGAGGAGGGTCATCATGTCAGAAAAGAATGTAAGACAGGTGGTCTTCTGGGCAATACTCTTCGCCTTTCTAGGTTGGGACTGGTGGTACGCACCAAGACCCGATCTTCGCCAGGAACCACCCGTCATCGCGGCGGGCTCTGGACAGGTGATCTCTGGTGGTCACTGTTCAATGGCAAAATGATAAAGAAAACTACGAGATAGAACCGTCATTAACCAGATCGGTTTCAAAAGTGCCCGCAGGAGATCTGTCTGGTAGCATCATTTGCACAGGGTTCAAATGAATCCAACCGTCCGCGCAACCGTGGACATACAACTGAGACGCCCAAAGTAGATCATCAGCCTTGGCAACTGTCTTCGCAGCCTGTTTAACGGACCGAGCGATCCCATGACATTATCTGACCAGTTTTTTGATCTTGAAAACTTCAAGCTTGAGAGCGGACATCAGCTCTCGGTTGCCAGACAGTCGTACATCACACTAGGCAGCCTGAACGCCCGGGCGGACAATGCCATTCTCGTCTTGCACGGCTATACCTCAAGCCATCGTTTCATACTGCCTCAGACATATGGTGCCGCGGATGGAAGCTGGCATGACCTGGTCGGGCCAGGAAAGGCGATTGATACCGACAAGTATTTTGTATTGGCACCCAACGCGCTTGGCTCCAGTTACGGCAGTACAGGTCCGGCAAGCATCGACCCGCTGACTGGCAAGCCTTATGGATCAAAGTTTGCGGCGCTTTCATTTCGCGATCTCGTGCGCGCCCAGCGAGCTTTGGTCAATTTCCTTGGTATTTCCAGACTGCACGCGGTGCTTGGATTTTCGATGGGTGGCTACAACGCATTTCAGTGGGCAACCGATGACCCGGGAGCGATGCGTAAAGTGGTAGCCGCCCTGACGGCTCCCTGGGGCAACCGGAATGACGCTCGAAGCGGCATCAAAGCGGTGCTCGCCAGAAATCCGAACTGGACCGATGGCTGGTACTACGACAGACCATGCGCGATGACTGACACCATGCAGACCATCCGGCTCCAGACACTCAAAAGTTTTGGGGTGGGGACATGGCTTGCCAACCAGGGCATGAACAAACAGCAGATCGACGAACGACTGGGATTGATGGCCAGCAACTGGGCACGAGACTTTGATGCCAATTCGCTCGTGACATTGCGTGAAATGATCAATCGCTTTGATGTGCGCGAGCAACTCCACACAATCCAGGCACAGATGCTCTATGTTCTGGCTCGTACGGATACTTTGTTTCCTCCATCGATTGCCAGTGAGACGTTCGAGCGCATGACACACAATCAGCCTGAATTTCTGGAGCTCGACTCGGATTACGGACACTTTGCCGGAGGGCTTGACCATCAGCGGTGGGCCGGCGTACTGACACGGTTTCTTGCCCAGTCTTAGCCAAGACCGAGCCGTGCCCAAAGCCACCGCAGCGACACGGTTTGCGCCAGAAGGGCACGAGATGTGCGATTATCACTCCAGCAAAACTTTGCGAAAGGACGCGCACTATGGGGATTGATCTTTCCTGACTTGTGCCATTTAGTGCGGAAACTCGGGTTCTAGCACCCGAAGGATGTCTTCGATCTGTTGGTTATCGGTGCCAGTGCGTTTGATGTGAACCTTTCCGGTCCGCTCATCGCGCAAGTGCGCCTCATGAACTCGCCACAAGGCTTTACGAATCCGTTTCAGTGACATCTTCGTGTTGATCTCAAGGTACTTCCCCATGATCAAAGCCATGAAACAAATGAGCACGTGAGACCGGATGGCTACTTCGTTGCGATGATAGATGGGTCGGGCTTGCAGGTCTGATTTGCTCATTCTGAAGGCCTGCTCAACGTTCCATAGGTCGTGGTAGTAATCGATGACTTCTTGATTTGAGAGTTCGGTTTGCGCAATGTTGGTGACATAACCCTTGATGCCAAGCAGCCTCTCAGCCTTGGCCTTAAGCTCAGCGTTGAGCTGGTAGCCATCTTTGCTATCGGACTTCTTGACGAAACGTGCCCGACGGCCTGGTTCGTTGCGCTCAATGAGCAGCAAGGCTCGGTTTAGTTGCTTGTCCAGTTCGCGTTTGTCTTTCTTGTAGCGAACAGTCGAGAATTGGCATACCACGCTGACGTCTACTGCAACCTTGTCCTTTTTCATCGTGTGCTCAAACCGAGCGCTAGCCTCATCTGTGCGCGGTGTCTGGGCACTGATCTGGTCAATGAAGGGCTTGGTATGGTTCGCGAGCCTAGCGCCCACAATGAACCGATATCCTTGTGCGCTTAAGCTCGCCATGTTCTCAGTCGATAGCATGGCTGCATCCGCGACGATGACAGGCTTGCAGTGACTGCCCACGCGTTGCTGCAAGCGCTCCAGAATCTTGAGAATCGTGTGCCCCTCAAAGGTCTTGCCCTCAAACACTTCGTGCATCACCGGGAAACCGGATCGGGTGGTGATCAACCCGATGACGATCTGTGGCTGCTGGGGCTTGTTATCTTTGGAGAAACCTGTGCTCTGGAAGTCGTATTCCTTGAAGGATTCAAAGTAGAGCGTGGTGACGTCGTAGAGAACCAGGTTAAAGGGCTCATTAAAAGCCTCTCTGGCAGTTTGAATGGCTGACAGCTCAATTTGCTCTTGATACTCAAGTAACTCGTCGAGTCGTCGGCGCATTGTGCGCGGGGCATAACGAACCGAGAAATACTCCTCCAGGAGTTCCAGCGTTTGAACCTTCGACGCCGGCTCAATAATACGCATCAGCGCCAGATCCTGATAAATGTCTTCTAGCCAGCCTAGCTTGCATAACCGTGCACATGCCCGTAACGCCTCTCGAGCGAATCGGTGTGTCACAGCAATGAGCGTGGTCTGATCAAGGTTGACAATGGGCGGTGCAGGTTGGTCCTGGGCAAAAAGACTGGGTTGAACCCGATGAAGCTCAGCATAATGCTCGGCCTCTGATAACAGCATCTCTAACGTTTGTTCATCATGAGCGCTGCCAACGTGGCGCACGATCTCCCGACGTTTGCCGACGTTGCGCACCACCTGCACGGCAGTTGCACCTGAGGCTGTCTTTGTCTTTCGAACGGTTAAATCTCCACGCATGATGGCGCAAAGATAGCATTTAGTGCGGAAACCGTGAAATTCGAAAAACCTAGCCCACTGAAATTAAATGAAGATTTTTCCAGACACTAGAAAACTCGTTGAAGGTGGCACAAGTCAGGAGCTCGACTCGGATTACGGACACTTTGCCGGAGGGCTTGACCATCAGCGGTGGGCCGGCGTACTGACACGGTTTCTTGCCCAGTCTTAGCCAAGACCGAGCCGTGCCCAAAGCCACCGCAGCGACACGGTTTGCGCCAGAAGGGCACGAGATGTGCGATTATCACTCCAGCAAAACTTTGCGAAAGGACGCGCACTATGGGGATTGATCTTTCAGCCAACGAGCAGGATTTCGAGTCGACCGATGTGCTGGCGTTGCGTCACGACCTTGCGCTTGCGCTCAGAGCCGCGGCCTATCACGGACTTTCTGAAGGCGTGTGCAACCACTTTAGCGTGGAACTTCCGGACCAGAGCGGTCGGTTTCTGCTCAACCCTCGGGGTCTTCTTTGGGAGGAAATCCAGGCGGACGACATCGTCATGGTCGATGCCGATGGTCAAAAGCTGGCTGGCAAGCATCCCGTCGAGCCCACTGCGATGCACATTCACGCTGCGATCCACCAGATTGCCGGCAAAGCCTGTGTTTTGCATACCCACATGCCCTATGCAACCTCGCTGACAATGACTCGAGCTCGAATGCTCGACACCACATTGTCGCAAAACGCGATGCGGTTTCACGGGCGAGTGGTCGCCGATCCTGACTACAACGGATTGGCGCTAGGCCCTGAGGAAGGCCAGCGCATCGCTCAGGCTATGCGAGGCGCTGACATCGCTTTTCTGGGTAACCATGGCATTGTCGTGTGTGCGGGTCGAATCGACTATGCCTACGAAGATCTGTATTTTCTGGAGCGAGCCTGCCAGATGGAAATTCATGCCCGTGCCAGTGGCCATCCACTGGCACCGGTCGATCCTGCCATTGCAGCGAGAGTCTGTGCCGAGGTTGATGGCGAACGTCTGCAGTCAACACTCTTTTTTGAAGCACTGCGGCGACGGTTGAAATCGTTTTAAAACTTACCCCGCTTCATTTTCCAGGACCCAGGCGAAAGACCGATGCGCGGTGTCAAGAAATCCAATCTCCCCCAAAAAATATGCGTGCAGTGTGGATTACCCTTTTCCTGGCGAAAGAAATGGGAGCGCGACTGGGATCAGGTCAAATACTGCTCTGACCGTTGCAGAAAAGGCCGAAGCAAGATCGACGAAGAGCCAGCAGTCAGATGAACTTGAGTTTCAGACACGGGTCGGGAACTTCCTGCGCTGAATATTTCTCCAAGTATCCAGAGCAGATCAGTTTGCCAACAGCCAATGCTGGCATCGGCAATCGCCTGACATCGGCTCCTCCAGGCCCGATGGACCACTGAGTTTCTGTGAAGTCTAATCCACACAATCAACGGCGAACAATCGAGGTTTGAGTATGCAGGACGGAAGAAATGTTTTAGGTGAGGCGCTGGTTCCCTGCTCGTACGACCCACTCACAGGATATTTCAGGGATGGTTGTTGCAACACCGATGCACATGACCACGGTACCCATGTCGTATGTGCCAGGATGACCCAAGAGTTTCTGGAGTTTTCAGCCAGTCGTGGCAATGATCTGATGACACCACGGCCTGACATGCGTTTTAGCGGACTCAAGCCAGGAGATCGCTGGTGCCTGTGCGTGCTGCGCTGGAAAGAGGCCATGCTGCAAGGTCTGGCACCCCCGGTCATTCTTGCATCGACCCATCAGAAAGCACTCGAGCAAGTGACACTGGAGCAACTTAAGGCATACGAGTATGTTGCAACGCCTGGTACCTAAACCCTGACAGGTGGCTCGACAAAGCCATTGCGAATAGCATCGATACGCCGAGCGAGGTTGATATCGAGCTGAGTGACTCCTGACGCATCGTGTGTACTGAGCCGTATCTGAACGCGCCCATACACGTTCGACCAGTCGGGGTGGTGATCCATCTTTTCAGCCTCAAGGGCCACCTGAGTCATGAACCCGAAGGCTTGAGTGAAAGACACGAAACGAAACTCGGCGTACAGGCTCGAGGTGCCTCCTGCACCATCAAAACACCAGCATGGATCCAGCGTGGCAAGTGCAGCCTCAAGAGAAGCGTCACTCAACAAGCAATCCGGGCGCTCCGTCTTCAACGGCCTGACTCGTCAAATTTCATGGCGGTGACTTGACGCTCCCCAGGTAGCAGTGAAACAGTCGCCACCGTACAGACGGCGATCGCCGCCATGAACAAAAACAATGAGCCAAACCCGGCGGCCTTTACAAAAGGCCCCAGGGCCCAAACGGCCAACGCACTCAGACCCAGTGATACCGTAAAACGCATCCCTGCCACTCGGGATCGTATGCGGTCATCGACATACCTGACGATCATGACATCGATAAAAGGAATCGCGCCAAAAATAAAAATCATCACACCCAGCAAGGCAGCATAGAGCCACCACCCTTGCGCCACCGATACCAGAAGCAACAACGGAATCTGAATCAGCACCA
>CAZBIN010000054.1:257-499 GCA_964491995.1 uncultured Orrella sp. | reverse complement strand
GATGAATAGCGGCTTGACCTCAAAGCGATCAAGCAGTTTGCCAACCACCACTTGAGCAAAGGCTGCCACGGCATAGACAATGGCCAGCAGAGTTCCCAGCAACGCAGGATCATCAATCACGCCTGCGAACCGCTCCACCATCAGCTGACCATTGCCATTGGTGGTGAAGTTGTAAAGCAGATTCCCCGAGACAGCAGCCATGGTCATCACCAACAACGCTCGAGCCAGCATCTTGCGAGGCA
>CAZBIN010000054.1:0-247 GCA_964491995.1 uncultured Orrella sp. | reverse complement strand
CCGCCTGGAGGGGGGCTCTGACTCCTTCGGGCACATCATGAGAAACAGCACACCACAGACAAACGAGATCAAGGCGGGCACCACAAATGCAGCACGCCAGCCAAACCACTTGACCATGAATCCGGTAAAAAGTGCAGCAACTGCCACCCCCATGTTGCCTGCCAGACCGTTAATCCCTATCGCCATGCCGGGTTTGGGGGAGCGCTGTACCAGCATGGGGATACCCACGGGGTGGTAGATGGAAGCA
>CAZBIN010000053.1:5803-15210 GCA_964491995.1 uncultured Orrella sp. | reverse complement strand
AGAGAAGCCCGATGCTCGATTGATTTGAATCGAAACGTCAGCAATTCCCGGAGCAAGGTCGCCAGATGACTGTAATGCGCTAGAACCAGTTCCCCGAGTCGCTGATCGGTGATGCGTGCGCCATAGACACGCCGCATGTTCTGTTCAATCACTTTACGCCGATACGGCAAAAATCGACCAAGGAAACGTCCGGCCGGGGTGACTGGCAGCTCCATTTTGACTGGCAGCAACTCGACGCTACTGCAATCCTCCGTACAGCGTGCGGACACGCCCTCCAGCAGATGGCGGTGCAACACATATTCCGCCCCCTCTGACCAACCCATCCGAATCACATTCGAATCAACACTCTCGACCCAGAAATCCTGCGCACCGATGGCACCTGAGCGGGCATCCGTCACCAGAAGCTCAAGGCACAGACGTTGCAATGCTGTCTCGATCGCCAGAAACCGGACCGGGTCGGGCTGGTTGGATGCCCGTTGACGCTGCGCCAGTGGCAAGTCCGAGGACCACTGTTCAAGAGCGCGCTGTAGATCAAGCGCACAGATGAGCGCCATCAAGGCTCCTTCTCAGACTGCACGCAAGACAACAGCGGAATTGGTGCCCCCAAAGCCTCTCGAGATGACGAGCACAACCTTCGACGTCACATCACGTGTCGAGGCGCTGACATTGACACCTTCACAACCCGGCGCAATCTCTTTGAAGTTTCCGATTCCGGGAACTCGTCCCTGACGGGCACATTCAAGACCGATCACGAGATCCAGCATCGCAGCCGCCCCGAACAAGTGTCCAGCCGACCATTTGACCGATGTCACAGGCGGCATGCTGTTTCCAAAAACACTTCGCAACGCCAAGGCCTCAGAGCAATCCGACCCCGCAGTCCCGTTCCCATGCGCGACGATTAACCCGATCGCTGCCGGATCCAGATCCGCGTCAGCCAGTGCGGCAAGCACTGCTCTGCGCACACCGTCGCCATCGTCTCGCACATCAAACAGACTCTCGCCTTCCGAGCAGTCCCCACCCCCCAGATACTCCCCCAGAACCGTGGCATTTCGCTCGCGCGCCGAGGCCTCTGTCTCTAGGACCATGGCACCGGCGCCCTCTCCCAGAACACACCCACTGTGACGCCGATCAAACGGTGTTGCCTCATCAACAGCCACCAGACCGAGCCGGGCCAGATAGAGCAGCGTCTGAGGTTCGATCGGCGCATCATGAGCAATCGCCACCACGCGCCGGGCCTGACCTTCTCGCAACGCCCATGCAGCCTCTATAAGAGACAGCGCACCGCTTGTCGTATGGTTGGTGATGCAACCGTTCACGCCCTTGAGTTGATGCCGGATACTGATGTGACACAAAACATTGTTGGGCAAGGAACGCAACAGCCACATGGGATTGACCATGCTGGAGAGCTCCCGGCCAAAGGCACCCATATCATCGCCGGCATCCGCCATCAACGGGAAATAGTCATAGTTGACCTCGAATGCCCCGCCACCGGATCCCACATAGCAACCTGTCTGCTCAGCAAACTCCATCGAATCTTCGGGCGTTGCAGCCTCGCGGAATTCCGTCAGTCCAGCCTGAGAGATGGCCTGGTCGCCCGCATAAATGCCAAACACATCCGAACGCCGCACCAGCTTGAGCAACTTGCGGTCGCCTAGCAGTTTGCCGCCGTTGTAATCCTTCACACTCGAGGCGACGCGACTCGGCCAGGTTGCCGTATCCCAAGACTCTATGGGTGCGACCGCACAGTGGCCGTCGATCAGTGATTGAACAATCTGCGCAGGTGTCTGGCCAGCACCACAAATAGCTGACGATCCTGTAATGACAAGTCTGGTCATGGCTTTACTTTCCTTGGGCGATCAATGCCGCCGTCTCGTCCGGATGCCGAAATGCGAGCGAGCTGTTGCTACCCCCAAAACCAAGCGAATTAGACAACGCCATCCGGATCTTCTGAAGCTTCGGCTGATCGCGAATGATGTTGACATCACAGTCCGGATCGACCTGCTGCAAATTGGCGTTCGGTGGCATACAGCCCTCACGGATCGCCAATGCACACACGGCTGCCTCAACCGCACCCGCTGCGGCAATGAGATGCCCCATCACGCTTTTGGTGGAACTGACGGCGACCTGATCTGCATACGAACCGAACACTGCGTTGACCGCAGCACACTCACTGCGATCGTTCATGGGCGTGGACGTGCCATGCGCATTCAGATAGTCAATGTCTTCAATGCCTGCGCCCGCATCTGCGATCGCACGACGCATGGCCTGAATCGGACCATCGCCCGATGGATGGGAATCCGTGATTCGATAGGAGGACAGAGAGTTTCCATCACCGGCAAGCTCGGCATAGATAGTTGCGCCGCGAGCCACGGCTCGCTCCCAGGACTCAAGCACCAGAAAGCCTGCGCCTTCACCCAGCACAAAGCCATTGCGCGTGGCATCGAAGGGACGACTCGCCCGTTCAGGGTTGTCATTGTCCGCAGAGACAGCAGACAAAAGACAAAATCCTGATAGACCGACCGGGGAGATCATGGAATCAAAACCACCGGTTAACACGCAGTCTGCAATCCCGCGGCGGATCAGGCGCATCGCAGTACCCACGGCCTGGCCCCCTGATGCACATGCCGTGTGGACGGTCGAGGCATATCCCCGAATACCATAGCGACGCAAAAGCAAACTGATACCGGCCGTCGACAGACTGCGGCTGAAAGCCATCACATCATTGGCCACCGGAACCTGCAACAACCTGAACGCGTCCAGATCACCGTCGAGCGCCGCACCTTTCTGAACGGCTGCAATTTCTTCGTGTGCGACCGACATCATGCCGGCACCTACCACACAACCCCAGCGCCCGGCATCTTGCACAGTGGGACGAATGCCAGCATCCGCCATAGCCTGATCCGCCGCAGCCAGCGCAAAACGGTGTGCCCGGCTCGCGTATTTGAGCAGCTTTCGGTCATCGATTTCGGGCAGCAATTCAATATCAGGCACCTGCGCCGCGATACGCGTTGAAAACCCTGAGGCATCGAAAAGACTGATGGGACCCGCGCAGCTGCGGGCGGCTTTAAGCCTGCTCCAGGTTGACTGAACATCATGTCCTGCGGGCGTCACCAGTCCTATACCGGTGATCGCAACCCTGGTTCTTGCTGTCATGGCTAACCGCCTCGATTGCTACTTGAAAAAAATTCTCGCACCTGCGATGGTGCGCCCCTGATTGCGTGCGCCGACCTTGAGCAACAGCACGCCAGGCTCGTCGTCGAGCGCCTGAGGCGCCTCGGCAAACAGTGTCAGCTCGGTTCCCGGCTCGGTAAACGCCCGGACCTTGACATGAGTGATGCGCACAACCTGTACCGCTTTCTGCGTCACATCCTGCGCCAGCACCAGCGCCTGACGCATCAGCGCATCAAGCAGCAATGTGGCCGGATAAACAGGTTTTCTGGGAAAGTGATCCGCAAAAAAATCCGCATCGGGCGGCACCAGAAGGAGTGATTCAATCCGGATACCGGCATCATGGGTCAAAGTCCGCAGAACTGGCGGATCAATCCCCTTGAAACGCCCTGGGGAACATCCTTCGCCGATCAGCACATCAAAGTCTGCCGCCAGCCGGGCTGCATCATCAAACTCGGACACGTCAAGCATCGAACCCAGCGTATCGGCCAGAGTCACGATGGTCTGACCCTGAACGCTGGCCCGTCCACGGTAGACAATCGCTTCCTGGTCGCAACTCTCGATGTCGACTTCCAGATCAATCGTCTGTCCCGGCACTGGAATCGCATGTACCTGTGTTGCCCCTGCCAGCGCCGCCACGGGCCTGCGGGTGAAGGCAACATGCGACATGGCGACCCAGGCCGCAAGCTGCCCGATGGCTTCGGCCACCAGGCTCACGGGAAACGCATCCACCCCCTCGGGAATGGTGTAAGTCCCCGTGACCCGTTTCAAGCCTTCAATGCGCGTGATCCTGTCTACGAAAGAAAACGCCGCGAACCGGGCACCACCATGTTTGGCTGGTGTTTGCATGCAAATCCTCTGAGACAGACGCTTGCCGCGAGTTGCAGCACTTTACCCTTGTTGAGCAGCCACACGCTGGGCGCGAATAATCATTTTGCAGAATGTTTCAGGCGTATAGAGCCGGGCAATATGATCAACGCGCATGGGTGACGAAAACCGCTCTGCCGGGATTTCCGAGAGGTATTCACGCAGGCGCGCCACACCCTTCTCGGTCAAAACGCCGTTCTGCTCAAATTCTTCAACTGGCATGTCACCCCGGACATCCTCGATGATTTTGCCACGCGGAACTTTCACTTTGAAAGCGCGCTCAAGGCGAAACACCATATCCAGAAAGTCAATCGACTCGGCGTCCAGACCTTCGATAAGCGAGACATCAAGCTTGATGTCGTCTTCATCACATCCCAGGGCGTCAGCCATGGTCTTTTGAACGGTCGGGAAAACCGCCAGGATTTCTTCTTTGGTGATGACTGGTTCAGTCATGAGCTACTCCGTTTCGACGCGCAGACCTAGGCGCTATAGTTCTTGATATTCCACTTAGCGCGTAATGTTAACCCAAATGAGCAAATCCCCGTGCTCCCGGGTAAGACATCTGAATGACCCGCCACGTCGAAAACAACGCCAGAGCCCGACATCTGGCACCACCGGACAACCGTTCGCAGAAAATCAGGCCATCTTGAACCCACCATCGACGTAGAGCACCTGCCCTGTGACATAGCTTGACAGCTCGCTTGCAAGGAAAACTACGGCCCGCGCCACCTCCTGTGGCTGTCCGTATCTCTTTAACAAGATACGCGCCTTGACCTCATCGCCAGCCAGGTCACGAACCTGCTGCGACATGGATGTTTCAATCACACCCGGTGCCACCGCATTGACACGAATCTTGCGGGCAGACAACTCGACCGCAAGTGCTCGCGTCATCGCCTCGACCGCACCTTTGCTGGCCGCGTAGTTTGACTGCCCTCGCCCACCTTTTGTCGCTGCAACAGAGGACAGATTGACAATCTGACCACTACGCTGGGACATCATGTACGGAATGACCGCACGTGAAACATGAAACACACTCAACAGGTTGGTCTGTATCACGGAAGTGATCTCATCATCTTCCATGGCAGCCAGCAGGTTGTCGCGTACGATGCCAGCGTTGTTGACCAGCAGATCAATACGCCCTTCCTGCTCAGCAATGTTTTCAATAACCGACTGACAGGCTGCGGAATCCGTCACATCAACCTGCCAGGCATGCGCCACCCCCCCCGAAGCAGCCAGTTCCGTCACGACGCTCTGGGCGGACGCTTCATCGCTGCGATAAAAAAAGTGCACCCGTGCACCTTCACTGGCCAACAGTTCCACGACTGCGCGCCCGATGCCGCGCGAGCCCCCTGTGACAATTGCGACCTTGCCTGCCAATCCGGTATCCAAAGCCATCGTCTTCCTCAACCTGAAATCGCAAAGCCACCGTCAACCAGCAGCGTGTGACCGTTGATCCACTGCGCCTCGGGCAGACACAGCAGATAAACTGCATCGGCCACATCGGCCGGCGTCAATCGGGGACCTGCTGGCGTGCGAGCAGCAAACTCTTCGAGCACCTGTTCCCGATTGGGAAAATGACTCAAAGCGTCCGTATCCACCACACCGGCCGACACAGTATTGACTCGAATTCCGCGTGGACCCAGTTCCTGGGCGAGCGTCCGAACCAGCGACTCAAGCGCCGCTTTGGAAGCACCCACAAACCCGTAATGTGGCATTGCACGCTGCGACCCGAGACTCGAGAGCGCGATCATGCGTCCACCCTGGGTCATAAGAGGAGCGGCGTGCTGGGCCAGCGTGACCAGAGCAAATGCATTCGTTTCCATGCACCACCGGAAGTGCTTGAGCTTCATGTCCATCGCAGGCTTGAGCACGCCGGATGCGGCGTTGCTCACCACAATGTCGATACGATCAAACTCCTGCCGAATGGCTTCAAACATTTCCTCGACACTGTCGGGCATGCCCACGCTACCCTGGACCGCAAACGCCTTGCGTCCCATGCCACGAATCTCTTCACACAACGACTGCGCCTCTTCGTGGCTATTGTAATAATTGACGATAATGTCGCAGCCCGCCGACGCCAGTTTGAGTGCGCTTGCGCGCCCGATGCCTCTGGCAGCACCCGTAATCAGTGCGACCTTTCCCGAAAGAGTCTGAATCATTGCTTCAACCTGCCAAGTTCGAATTCCTGAGAGTTTAGCGGGTTCTGGAGGGTCTGGTCACCCCCGAGGCAATCACAAGAACCCGCCTGCTGGGAGAAAGCGCCACGTATCCGGACAATCCGCCCCTGCCATGATTCCCGTTGTCGTCACATCGCCGACTCGCGATGCGATCAAGTCCGACGTCAAAACATATCGGACTCGAACGGGCACCTCCCCTCAGGATCTCTCTGCACTGATCTCATCTTTAGTATGATCTTTCATTACGCAGCCTGCGCTTGACTACCGAATGGAGCCCCCCATGCCAGTCTTATATACCCTCGAAAACACCGTCAGTCACTGGATTGGAGGACAGATTTATCGAGACAGCGGCGGTCGGACGCAGGAGGTTTACAACCCGGCAATCGGGGAAGTGGCGCGCAAGGTTGAAATTGCGACGGCAAAAACTGTGCAAATGGCAATCGCGGCCGCACGCGAGGCATTCGACGGCTGGGCCAATACGCCGGCGATCCGGCGCGCGCGAGTGCTCGACAAGTACTTGCAGCTTTTGATTGAGCACCGCGATGATCTTGCGACCATCATCACAAAGGAGCACGGCAAGGTGTTCTCTGATGCTCAAGGCGAAGTGACTCGCGGAATCGAGATTGTCGAGTTTGCATGCGGCGCGCCACAGCTTCTCAAGGGCGACTACACCGAGCAGGTGTCGACCGATATTGATAACTGGACAGTTCGCCAGCCACTCGGCGTGGTTGCAGGTATTACCCCCTTCAATTTTCCCTGCATGGTCCCCATGTGGATGCTCAAGCCCAGCGAGCGGGATCCTTCTGCGGCCATCTTCATGGCCACCCTGCTCAAGCAGGCTGGCCTGCCGGACGGCGTGTTCAACGTGGTGCAAGGTGACAAGCTGGCGGTTGACACCTTGCTCAATGATCCAGAAGTGCGCGCGGTCAGTTTTGTAGGATCGACACCCATCGCACAGTATATTTACGAGCGCGGCGCGGCAAACGGCAAACGGGTTCAGGCCCTTGGCGGCGCCAAGAATCACATGGTTGTCATGCCCGACGCCAACCTCGATACCACGGTTGACGGTCTGATCGGCGCTGCATACGGCTCAGCGGGTGAGCGATGCATGGCGATCTCAGTGGCAGTCCTGGTTGGCGATGTCGGTGACAAAGTCGTACAAAGACTTGCCGAGCGCGCCAGGACCCTGAAAATCGGTGACGGTATGAATCCCGAAAGCGAAATGGGACCTGTCATCACGGCCGATGCGCTCAAGCGAATCGAAGGCTATATCCAGTCTGGTGTTGATCAGGGCGCCAAGCTCATTGTTGATGGTCGCGGTATCAAGGTCCCGGGACAGGAGAGCGGATTTTTTACCGGCGGCACGCTGTTTGATCACGTCACGCCGGATATGAAGATCTATCAGGAGGAAATTTTTGGGCCGGTCCTGGTTTGCGTTCGCTGCAACTCCCTGGACGAAGCCATCAAACTCATCAACGACCATGTGTACGGCAACGGCGTTTCTCTTTACACCAGCGATGGGCACGCAGCGCGTGAGTTTGGCCGCCGTATCCAGGTCGGGATGGTCGGGATCAATGTACCGATCCCGGTGCCAATGGCATGGCACGGTTTTGGGGGGTGGAAGAAGAGCCTGTTTGGTGACATGCATGCCTACGGCGAGGAAGGCGTGCGTTTCTACACCAAGCAAAAATCCATCATGCAACGCTGGCCGCAAACAATTGCCGCTGGCGCTGAGTTCTCCATGCCGGTTGCGAAGTAAAAAACTGCCGGACAAGCCCTTGTATTGTGTATGCAGGACTAGGCGCTCAGCTGAGCGGCTTTTGATCGGGGGCTTTTTTCTGTGGCGGTTGCCTCCTGAGCCAGACGAAGCAAGTTCTCCAGGTCTAGAATCCTCTAGATAGCGACTGTTCAAATCCGGGAGGCATATGGAAAACCAGGATCTCATCGTCCTCAAGCGACTGCAAAAATGGCGGGCAGCAGGTCAGCGTGCAGTGCTGGTAACTGTGACACGAACCTGGGGATCGTCACCGCGACCGATCGGTTCGATCATGGCACTCTCAGAGACTGGTCAGGTGGTTGGCTCTGTGTCTGGCGGATGTATCGAAGACGACCTCATTGCCTCTTTTACCCGACCGGACCAATCAACCGGCCAGTGTGCAATGGCCATGCAGGGCAAACCGGAGAAGCTGCGTTATGGCATCAGTGCCGATGAGGCGCACCGTTTCGGATTGCCTTGCGGAGGCACTCTCGAGCTGGTGCTGGAGTTCAATCCAGATGCCGAATTGCTCAAAGCGCTGATTGACTCGCTTGACAGTGGCGAGCTGATGCTGAGAAAGCTTGATCTGGCCACGGGCGAGGTCACTCTGGAACAGACTCAGACTGCCAGTGTGCTCAAACTCACACAGTCAGAATTGATCAACTGTTTTGGGCCCTCATACAGAATGCTGCTCATTGGTGCAGGTCAGCTAGGTGAATACATCGCGACAATGGCGATTTTCAACGGCTTCTCAGTGACGGTCTGCGATCCGCGACAGGAGTACGCTGCAGGGTGGACAACTACCAACGTCAGTCACATGACACAGTGGCCCGACGACGCCGTCAAGGCTTTCAAGCCTGACCGTCGAACCTGTGTTCTGGCATTGACGCACGATCCCAAACTCGATGATCTGGCTCTGCTTGAAGCCTTGGAAACTGAAGCGTTTTATATCGGCGCTATTGGGTCGCGAGCCAATACAGAAGCGCGTCGCAAGCGCATGATGGAACACTTTGATCAGACCCCAGAGTCACTGGCGCGGTTACGCGGTCCGATTGGTCTTTACATTGGCAGCAAGACGCCTGCAGAGATTTCAGTCAGCGTCATGGCTGAAGTACTGGCCGTCAAAAACGGTGTCGATCTTCCACGCGATATGGAAGTCGCCAGAGCAAAGAGCAAACTGCAAAACCCGGATTAAGGCTCAAGCAAACCCGCGCGCCCTGCGCACTTGTCCTTCGAACACATCACTCTGGTGCGTATCAGGGGTTTCACACGCGAGAAGACCGCCCCTATCTTCTGGCTGTGATGGCAAAACGCACGCGAAAACCGCACGAAAAATTCAGAGCACTGGAAAATCTTGCAAAGTGCGCAATCAAGAACAGTCAGAGCGACCAATCGTCGCCCTGACTGTTCTTTCGACCCTGCCAGTCGGTCAGCCCAGA
>CAZBIN010000053.1:0-5793 GCA_964491995.1 uncultured Orrella sp. | reverse complement strand
CAGCCCAGATTCATCATCTTCGGCAGCCAAGTGATGATCTCGGGAAAAGCGATCAGCACTGCGATTGTCGCGACATCTGCGATAAAGAACGGACCAACACCTTTAAAGACTTCGCTCAGCGGAATGTCAGGTCGCACGCCGTTGACCACGAAGCAGTTCAGTCCAATTGGCGGGGTGATCAGGCATATCTCGGCCATTTTCACCACGATGATGCCAAACCAGATCGGGTCGTACCCCAAACCAATGACGGCCGGGTACACCACAGGCAAAGTCAGCAACAGCATCCCGATCGCATCCATGAACATGCCCAGGATGGCGTAGAACAGCAAAATTCCGATCAGAATGTAGAGGGGCTCAAAGGGCAGTGAAACAACCCACCGGGCAAACGCGTCCGGCAACCCGGCAAAGCCCAGGAATCGAACAAAAACCAGCACACCCCAGATGATCGAGAAAATCATCACCGTCAGTTTGGCGGTTTCCATCAAAGCTTCATGAAGGGTTCCAAGTTTCATGCCCTTGGCCATCGCCATCACAAACACCACAGCGGCCCCGAGTGCACCAGCCTCGGTCGGGGTCGCCCATCCTTCATACATGGCCGTGAAAATAATGACAATAACCACAATGATCGGAAAAGTGCCTGGCACAGACTTGATTCGCTGATTCCAGGTAAAGCCTCTGATCGGTCGACCAAGGTCCGGCTTGACCGCAGCCATGAAGACAATCAGGAGAACATAGATCAGGGCCGATACGATACCTGGCAGAAAGCCAGCCACCAGCAAGGCACCGACGGACTGTTCCACAATGATCGCGTAGATGACCAGAATCGCGCTCGGTGGGATCAGGGTCGCAAGTGTTCCGCCAGCCGCCACCACACCCGCTGCCAGACGCCGGTTATACCCATACTTGAGCATGTCAGGAATGGCTGTGCGGGCAAAAACTGCCGCCGTGGCTGTACTCGCCCCTGAAACAGCGGCAAACCCGGTCGCGGCAACAACGGTCGCAACCGCGAGGCCACCTGGCAACCACCCCAGCCACTTTCTGCCCGCATCAAACAGCGCCTCCGTGATTCCGGCATGAAATGCCAGAAAGCCGATGAGAATGAACATCGGCAGCACACTCAGTGTGTAAGAAACACCTTTAGAGTGAGGGATCGTGCCTGCCATACCAAGACCGGACTCCCATCCGATGATGGAGACCAGTCCGAGCGTGCCAACAAGCGCTGCTGCCAGAAACACCCTCATACCCATGAACACCAGAACAACCAGAGCGATCACGCCAATAATGCCGATGGTAAAGCTGTCCATGCTAAGCGCCTCCCTTTGCTGTCGAGTCTTCGATTTCTTTCTTGGCGAGATCTTCCTCGGTCAGAATCAAAGGCACCAGAACCGGTGTTGCGTCTGGGTTGAGAAGTAAACGCCAGTAGCCAATACTCTGGAGCAGAAGGCGCAAAAACAACAAACCAAAAGATAATGGCACTACAAGCTTGGAGGGCCAGACTGGATATTCCATGTCAATGGTGCTGTCGCCACTGCTGTAGGCACGCATAAAGTGGTTCCAACTGTAGTAGATCAAGACACCGACCAGAAGCAGCGGCAAAACCGTGGTCGTGAATTCCATCAACCAGCGAACACGCCCTTGGGCCATTCGCACGAACAGATCCATGCGGACGTGACCGCTCAGACGCTGACAATAAGCAATTGCCATAAAGGCAAAGGTTGCCATCGAAAGCTCGACCAGGTCTATGTAGCCCATAATGGGCATACCGAAAAGCTGCCGACCGAGAACCTGCGTGATTCCGAGAACCATCAGGATAAAAATGCTGGCTGATGCAATCAGCGCAAAAAGGTCTTCGAGTCTGGTCAACCAGCGATCTGCGCCAAGCAACGCGGGCGGACCATCCGTCGACTGTGTCATGGTGTGAGTTTGCATAAGACGCCTGAAAATACGAACCCTACGATTCGTCGGCGTTGAACCGACGAATCACCTGGTGGCTATGAAGCCTTCGTTGCAGAAAACCAGACTGCCTGGCCGCTTACTTGGCCGCAGGCTTTTTGTTGGCGACTTCAAGGATCAGATCGATCAACTCCTGACCATCAAAGCGGTTCTTATTGGCTGCAACCCACTCATCCCAGACGGGTTTGGCAGCAATCTTGCGAAGCTCTTCAAGCTGCTCGGGGGTGTAAACCACCTCGACAAGCTTCTTGCGAAACTCCGGCAGGTTCTTGGCATCAATGTCTTTGTAAGCCTGAACCTGAACCTCGTAGACTTTTGGTAGCAGATCCTGCATCAGCTTTTTGTATTGAGGCGGCAGCTTTTCATAAGACGTCTTGCTGAACACAGTGGGGCAAGCTGATGTACCCGGGGACATATTGGAAGTAAACCAAGCCGAGACCTCAGGAATCTTGTAGGCTGCGTGCGAGTACGTGTAGGGAAAAGAAGCGGCATCCATGCTACCGCGCTGCATCGACGTGTAAACCTCGGTTGCCGTTGTGGTGGTCTTGACCGCCCCGAGCTTGACCATGGCATCGCCAATGCCGCCACCGGCACGCACCCGCAGACCTTTCCAGTCAGCAAGTTCTTTAGGTGGCTTGCCATTGCCCATGAATTCATACTGCGGCATCACCGCTGCTGCATAGACAAAGGCGTTCCACTGATCCATATCTTTTTGCAAAGTGGGGTGGCTGTAGAGCTTTTTGCGAGCCTCTACGTTCACGTCCCAGTCACCCAGAGGAAGCAGGGGCAGAGAAAACACCATGAAAGCAGGATTCTTGCCGGGGTGATAAAAATTGCAAAACGATGCACCGTCAATCGCACCGAGCTTGATGCTATCGAGATTCTCACGGTCCTTGGAGAACTGTTCGCCGTAACCGATCGTGATATTGAATTTACCGCCTGTCTTTTCTTTCAGCTGAGCCGCCAGATATTCAATGCCAGCAGTAAAAGCGCGGGGATTTCCCCATACGGAGTATCGCCAGTTGACTGTAGGACCGTCGACTTCGGCACCGTGCGCTGGCAAAGCGGCAAAGGCATAACCGACTGCCAGCAAGGTCGTTAAAAGTTTATGGGTGGATTTCATTGCTTGTCTCCTACATTTATTTTTATGTTGCATGCAACAATCAGGATTCGGGTTCCCGTGAAGCGGCTTGAATCAACTTCGACAGCACCATCAGACCGCACACCCTCTGTCCGGTCAAGGACCTCAAATACGCTTCAATCTGGCCAGTGCATGCCAAATCCTAGCACCATGATTGTCTCGACATCACTGGGGTATTCCCCTGCAAAATCACAGAAAGCATTTGAAATACAAAGGTTTTCTCAGGAAACCAAGAACAAACCCCTATAGATTTGAGCTGCATTGGCCGACGTCATTGCAAAAAAAGGTCACCTCACTGATGGCTTTCGCATAACCCTCTCGAACAGTGGACTGCGTAACCAGTCTGCAAGCCAGCCTTGCACGGACGGCGACACTTCAGAGGCAAACCAGACGGGGTCCACGCCTGAAAACTGCCGGATGAATGGAAAAATCGCAACATCCTCCAGACTTGCCTCGCACCCTCCGATATAAGGTTGCGACTTCAGCAAATCCGCCAGCGGATGGATGAGCGCCTGCATGGCTTTCTCGCGCGCAACGCCCACACATTCCCGGGGATATCGATCCGGATACTTATAACGATCAAGCCAGTGCTTGAACTCTCCATCATTGCGCGCTAGCAAATCTAGCGAGTGTGCCGTACCAGACCGCGACAGCCAACCCAGCGGATCCGACTTTGAAAGCGCCCAGCGCATGATGTCCAGACTCTGGTCAATCACCTGCCCATCGGTCAGCACCAGAACAGGGACAGTTGCCTTTGGCGAGAGCGCGAAAAGACGTTCCGGTTTCGCTCGCAGGCTCACCTCGGTGATCTGAAACGACTGACCCGAAGCGTACAGAGCCATTCTTGCGCGAATGGCATAAGGGCAGCGTCGGAATGAAAACAGCTCAGGTTCAACACCATGCATAGAAAAACCCGAAAAAAAGCAGACCCGGACATCGTATCTTATCCACCGTGAAAGGCATCACGACGGTATCTCACTCAGCGTTGTGCAACATCGAGTCGCACTTGCCCGGTTCAGATAAGATCTCGGGTATCAGTGTATTGAGGTCCGCAGCAATGAAACGGGTGAAGTGGCTCTGGATTGGTCTTTTTCTGCTTGTATCGATTTCGTTCTGGCTCAGCCTGAATGATGTCGAGCGCACGCTGGAGTTCTGGGCACTTAGAAAATCCCTTCTCTATTATTCTGGCGTCGTTTCGATGGCGATGATGTCATTTGGCATGATTCTTTCTTTGCGCCTTCGTCCGTTGGAGGATCTTACCGACGGCCTGGATCGCAGTTACCGGTTGCACAAGTGGGTCGGTCTGGCCGGCGTTGTCTTCGCGCTTATGCACTGGTTCATCAAGGTGGAACCCAAAGCCCTGATCAGACAGGGCTGGGTCAGTGCTCAGACGTTCGCTACGCCGAGCGGGACCCATGCATTTTTTGATGATCCAAACCCACTGGAGTGGCTCAAAGGTATTGCCAAATCCACCGGTGAGTGGACCATCTATGCACTGGTTTTGCTTGCACTAATCGCGATACTACGCAAAGTTTCTTACCGAAGTTTCTTCCGAAGCCACCGGGTGATGCCGCTCATCTACTTGGCGCTCGCTTTTCACAGTACGGTTCTTTTTGGAAAACTTGGCTGGGCCAGCCCGATTGGTATCGCGATGGGCATGCTGATGGCTGCAGGGTCTTTCGCCGCCGTCATCGCATTGACGGGCCGCATTGCGGCAAGTCGACGGTTTGAAGGCAACGTCGTCAGACATTACACAGACTCGCGCGACAAAGTCACCGAGATCGAGCTTCAGATGGGACCGGACTGGCCGGGTCACGTGGCTGGACAGTTCGCATTTGTGACCCTCGATCCAGATGAAGGAGCGCACCCCTTCACTCTCGCATCAAACAGCACTCAGGACAACAAGGTCCGTTTTTATATCAAGCAGCTAGGCGACTACACGAGAACGCTCGACACCAGTGTACGCATGGGGCAAAAAGCCATCGTTGAAGGGCCTTATGGAAGATTTTCCTTTGAACCAGACACCGCCCGGCAGATCTGGATTGCCGGTGGCGTCGGTGTCACCCCTTTCATCAGTCGTCTGGAGTACTTGTCTGGTCTGCCTGAGTCTGGCACAGAGACTTCCCCCACCGACCACCCCGCCATCGACTTTTATCTTTGCGTGAAAGACGATCGCAGTGATCTGGTCAGCCGGGCAAAGACCCTTTCGAAGCGGGCGCACGTAGCGCTCCATGTCATCAGCTCCACAGCAGGGCAGACCATGAAAGCCGACCTGATCACTCAGACTCACCCGGACTGGCGTCACGCACACGTCTGGTTCTGCGGTCCCGGATCGCTTGGCGTTGCCATCAAAAAAAGTCTGATCAGAGACGGCCTGCCGGCCCGCCAGTTTCATCAGGAGTTTTTCGAGATGCGCTAAGACCGGGGGGATGGGGTAAAGCCTTTTACGCGGCGCTGACTATGTTTCAGTTTCCTTCCAGACAATGAGCGATGCCTGGCTTCAGTCGATCCCAAAACCCTGCCACGGGCTTATCCTTTCATTTATCCACAGCACCGTAAAACCCCGTCCAATTCGGCCAGTTGCGAAGCAATTTTCAGCGAAGCGACCGGATTGCGCGGGGATATAAGGTGCGAACCTGCCGGATTCGATGCCCGTTGGGTTCTAAGTTGGTCGCTGCTGTTGCTCAACATATTGCTTG
>CAZBIN010000052.1:4800-15250 GCA_964491995.1 uncultured Orrella sp. | reverse complement strand
TTCCAAGCTGTGGATGGCGCAGTCGATCAGGACCACTTGCTTAAGCTGTTGGAGCGTCGTGCGCTGACTAACGACACGATGCCGCCGTCGCGAGTGCAAGAGCTGCGCATTGAGATGGAAAGGGCAGAGGCCCAGCGCCTTCAACCTCACCATATCCAGAGCTTTTTCGTGGAAGCGTTCCAGCATCTTGGCGGTCAAATCAAACGCCGGGAGGAAGGTCGTTGGGAAATTACCCACGTTCCTGTCAACATTCGTGAGCGTGATCGTCAGATGGGTACGGGAGCACCGATCCAGAAGAAGTATGAGCGCATCTGCTTCGAAAAATCTCGCATCAACCAGCAACCAGTCGCAGCTTTCGTTTGCCCGGGGCATCCGCTCCTTGAGGCTGTCATAAGCATCATCAGGGAACAGCATGACCACCTGATGAAGCGTGGTGCGGTGATGGTCGACGATACCGATCCCTCAGACCAGATTTCTGCTCTGTTCCTGCTCGAACACAGTGTGCAAGATGGTCGCCCTACCGCTACTGGACAGCCGCATATCGTCTCTGAGAAGCTTCAATTTGCTGATATCGATAAGCAAGGTGTCGCTTCCAATGCAGGTATCGCACCTCACCTAAACTTGAGGGCTGCAAAGCCAGAGGAAATTGCTCTGGTTGAAGACCTACTCAATGAACCTTGGCTCCGGAATGATCTGGAAAAAACAGCAGTGCATTTCGCCACTGTCGAACTGGCCCAGCGTCATGTTTCCGAGGTCAAATCTCGTCGTCTGCCGGAAATCGACAAGGTCGAAAACGAGGTTCAGGCTCGGCTGAAGAAGGAAATCAACTACTGGGATGCTCGTTCTGCTGAGCTGAAACAGGAGGAACGAGCCGGGAAAAAGGTCCGCCTCAGCTGGCAAAATGCCGAACGTAGGGCTGAAGAGCTGGTTGAACGTCTGAAGCGCCGCATGGCCCTGTTGGAACAGGAGCGTTTCATCTCCTCTCAACCACCAAGGGTTCGTGGAGGAATGGTCGTGATCCCAGCGGGATTGCTGGCAAAGCGCAGTCCCGCAAACGGTGACGATCCAAATCTTGGCGGAATGTTCTCGCAAGACCCAGAGGCAAGGAAAATCATCGAGACACTTGCCATGAATGCGGTGGTCGAAGCGGAAAATGCATTGGGCAATACGCCTTTGGATGTGTCAGCACAGAAGGTTGGATACGATATCCAATCCTTTGATCCAAAGTCTGGGCACCTGCGCTTCATCGAAGTGAAGGGACGTGTCGATGGTGCGGATACGGTGATGATCACCCGGCAAGAGGTTATCACCTCGCTACACGAGCCAGAAAAGTTCATCCTTGCCATTGTGCAGATCGAGGATGGAAAGGCTCGTGAGCCACGGTATGTTCGTGGTTCACTCGACACACGCGAACCTCCATTCGATCAGAATGCCATCCAGTTTAATATCAATCGCTTGCTCGAACGTGCAAAGGCACCGGAATGACCACGACCTATAAAAAGAAGCTCATTGAAGTTGCCATTCCGCTAGAAGCGATCAACGCAGCCTCGGCTAAGGAAAAGTCCATTAGACATGGCCATCCATCAACGCTGCATCTGTGGTGGGCACGTCGTCCTTTGGCTGCTTGTCGAGCCGTGCTGTTTGCGCAGCTGGTAGATGATCCGTCCGCACACCCTGATAAATTCGCCACCCATGAGGAGCAGGAGGCTGAACGGAAGCGGCTGTTCAAGATCATTGAAGACCTTGTGGTTTGGGAAAACTCTACGAACGAAGAGGTGCTCGAACGTGCGCGAGTAGAAATTCGCAAGAGCTGTGATGGCGAACTGCCACCTGTCTACGATCCGTTTTCTGGTGGGTGCTCAATTCCGTTAGAGGCTCAGCGTCTTGGGTTGCTAGCATACGGTTCGGACCTGAATCCGGTTGCCGTAATGATCGGCAAGGCAATGATCGAAATCCCACCAAAATTTAAGGACATACCACCAGTCCATCAGGGTGCAAAAGATCGACAGTTTTACAGAAATGCAGAGGGCTTGGCAGAGGACGTAAAGTTCTATGGCGAATGGATGCGTGAAAAAGCATTTGAGCGCATCGGGCACCTCTACCCTGATGTTGAGCTTCCAGTCGAGTATGGTGGGGGAAAGACAAACGTTATTGCTTGGATTTGGGCACGAACTGTGCCGAGTCCCGATCCTGCTTTTTCGGATGTACAAGTTCCTATAGCATCCAGTTTCTTGCTAAGTTCCAAGGCGGGAAAAGAAGCTTGGATCGATCCTGTTATTGATCGTAAATCGCGAAAAATTGAATATCGGATACGACTGGGAGGCACCAAATCCGAGATTTCTTCTGCAAGTGAAGGAACAAAAGCTGGGCGTGGCGCCCATTTCAAGTGCCTAATGTCAGATACTGCAATAACTCCAGATTATGTCAAAAAAATGGGTCGCGATGGCCGAATTGGCAAAGTACTCATAGCAATTGTTGCAGAAGGAAAAAAAGATAGAATTTACATAGCCCCCGATAATAATCATGTAGAGGTGGCTAATGTGATTTGCAAGGATTGGGTTCCGGACATTTTACTGCCGAATCACTCGCAATATATTGGTGTTCTTGGATATGGATTCAAGACATTCGGCGATTTATTTACAGATCGCCAATTAATACTCCTTAATTGCCTTTCGGACCTCATTAGGGAAGTGGCAGAGCGAATTGAGCGTGACGCCCTTACGGGTGGCTTTCATGAATTGGGCGATCCACTTCATGCTGGGGGCCAAAAAGCAAGAGCGTATGCCGAGGCGGTATGTGTTTATTTGGGATTTGGTATTAGCCGCCTAGCGGATATTCAGAACTCGCTATGCCGCTGGGAATCCTCCAAAACTCAAGTTCGAAATCTATTTGGCAGACAGGCAATTCCGATGCTCTGGGATTTCGGCGAAAATAATGCTTTTGCCAGTGCCGCTGGTGATTACCGAACAAGCCTTGGAAGCATCGTCAAGGTCATTGAAAGATTTAATCCTAATAGCTCAGGCATTGAATTGAACAGAGATGCGCAATCAATCGATTATCCGGAAAATTGCGTTATTTCTACAGACCCCCCTTATTATGACAATATTCCCTATGCTGATCTTTCTGACTTTTTCTTTAGTTGGCTTAAGAGGTCACTGCGAAACATATACCCAGAGATATTCTCGACACTAGCTGTTCCTAAAATGGAAGAGCTAGTCGCGGATAGAGTTCGTCATGGTGGAGCGGAAAGTGCTGATGCATTTTTTCTTCATGGAATGACCAAGGCAATTGAAAGAATGAAACAGGGAAGCAGTGATGAATTTCCGACAACCATTTATTATGCCTTTAAGCAAAGCGAGATTGAGCACGAGGGGGTAAGTTCGACTGGATGGGCTACATTTTTAGAAGCAGTAGTCAGAGCGGGTTATGCCGTACTTGGCACTTGGCCAATGCGGACTGAACTTGCCAATCGGATGAGGGCATCCGAGAGTAATGCTCTGGCAAACTCCGTGGTGCTCGTTTGCCGAAAGAAAACTGAGTCGGCTGATAATGTTACACGTGCGGAATTTATCCGTGCTTTGAAACGCGAATTGCCCACTGCGATTGCTGAACTTCAAGCCGCGAACATTGCTCCTGCGGACATGCCTCAGTCCGCAATCGGCCCCGGCATGGGAGTATATTCGCGCTACAAAGCTGTGCTGGAATCTGACGACAGCCCAATGACCGTTAAAACAGCGTTGCAGCTGATCAACCGTGAACTGGACGAGTATTTCGGCGGCATTCAAGGCGAGTTTGATGCCGACACTCGCTTCGCCATCACTTGGTTCGAACAGCACGGACTGAATGCAGGGGATTATGGTACTGCAAACAGCCTTGCGACAGCACGTGGCATCTCCGTGGAAAGCGTCAAACATGCTGGAATCGTTGAAAGCTCTGCTGGCAAGGTTCGCATCCTAAGCCGCGAAGAGCTAGACCCTGATTGGCACCCGAATGAAGATAAGCATCTCACCATCTGGGAGTGCCTTCAGCATCTTGTCTTGAAGCATGAAAATGAGGGTCTGTCGGATTCAACTGCCATCATGTTGCAGCAGATTGGCGACAAGGCTGAAGCGGTGAAAGACCTTGCTTACTGCCTCTACGACATCGCGGCCAACAAGCGTAAGGATGCCAAGGAAGCTAAGGCATACAATGCTCTGATCGCCGACTGGACAGAGCTGAGCCGTATCGCAGCTACGGTGCATGATACCAGTGGTCGCACTCAGCTGCGCTTTGATGTTTGAGGGATAGATAACCATGGCAAAGAGCACTCGCCAGTACGTGTTTGAAGGCATGGAACTGCTGCCTGAAGCACTGATTCCTTTCGTCGAAAAGCGTCTCGAAAGCTCCATTAAGGGGCACTGGCAGCTTGAGGTTGTAAACCGGGTTCAGGGTTTGCGCCCTAACTCTAACGGTGAAGTCGGTTGGGATCAGCAGGGGCTGCTGAAGACCATGATGGCTTTCTGGAAGGATGCCTTCGCAACGGTGCTGGGTCATCCGGAACGGTCCTATGTTTCAGAGCTATTGGACGTCCGGAACAAGCTCTCCCACAACGAAACGTTCACCTACGACGATGCTGAACGTGCTCTGGATTCCATGCGTCGTCTCATGGAAGCGATCAGTGCTGGTGATGCAGCCGACCAGCTTGGTAAGATGCGTGACACAATTCTGCGCACCAAGTTCACTGAGCTACAGCGAAACGAAGAGCGTCGGAAAACGCAACGATTGGAGCTATCCGTCGATACCGCAAAGGGTCTGCTCCCTTGGCGTGAAGTGGTCGAACCTCATCAGGATGTTGCCACCGGGGAATTCCAGCAAGCGGAATTCGCCGCCGACCTTGCCAAGGTTCATCACGGCAGTGCGCCATCTGAGTACAGCGACCCCAGAGAGTTCTTCTCCCGCACATACCTGACAGAGGGCTTGAGCAGTCTTCTGGTTGGTGCAGCAAAGCGGCTCTCAGGCACTGGTGGCGATCCGGTTGTTGAGCTGCAAACCAACTTTGGTGGCGGCAAAACCCACTCGATGCTAGCCCTCTATCACATGGCAAGCGGCATCAATGTTGATGACCTGTCAGGTCTAGACCAGCTGCTGCGTAGCGAGGGTTTGTCGGTTCCCTCCAAGATCAATCGAGCCGTTCTGGTAGGTACCTCCTACGGCCCAATCGATGCGGCAAAGCGCGAAAAGGATTATGGTCGTCCGATCCGCACCAGTTGGGGTGAGCTGGCTTACCAACTTGGTGGTGAAGAGGGTTATGCGCTTGTTGCAGAAGCGGATGAAACAGGCATTTCACCCGGTTCGAACTTGCTGGAAGAGCTGTTCCGCAAATGCGCACCATGTCTCATTCTGATCGACGAATGGGTTGCATATCTCCGCCAAATCTATCGTGTTGAGGGACTGCCATCAGGGTCTTTTGATGCGAACCTGAGCTTTGTTCAGTCACTCACAGAAGCCGTTAAAGCCAGCCCGGGCACCCTGTTGGTTGCCTCACTTCCTGCATCCCAAATCGAGGTTGGCGGCGAAGGTGGTCATGAAGCCCTACAGCGATTGAAGCAAACCTTCAGTCGTGTTGAATCTTCATGGCGTCCGGCTTCGCAGGAAGAAAGCTATGAAATCGTAAGGCGGCGGCTATTCAAAGAAGTCCCCGGGGACAAGTACCAGCACCGTGACAACACGCTCAAACAGTTCGCCAAGCTATACCGGGAAAGCTCAGACGATTTCCCACAGGGCTGCTCAGACGAAGATTATCGTCGGAAGCTTGAGAAGGCATACCCGATACACCCCGAGTTGTTCGACCAGCTTTACCTGAGTTGGGGGTCACTGGAAAAATTCCAGAAAACACGAGGCGTTCTCCGGCTGATGGCACAGGTCATTCATGAGCTTTGGATCGGCAACGACCCATCCGTTATGATTATGCCCGGTAGCGTCGCGGTTAGCTCCGCACGGGTAGAGCCAGAACTGCTTCATTATCTGGATTCCAACTGGCAAGCGATCATCGCAGGTGATGTGGATGGCCAAGCGTCGACGCCATATCGCATCGATCAGGTTGCGCCTAATCTGGCTCGATATTCCGCCACCCGACGAGTTGCACGTGCAGTGTTTATGGGCACAGCCCCGTCTGCTGGACAGGAAAACAAGGGCATTGATGACAAGCGGATCAACCTTGGCGTTGTCCAGCCGGGTGAGAAGCCAGCCATCTTTAGTGATGCCCTTCGTCGCCTAACGAACCAAGCCAAGTTCATGCACAGTGATCTTGGTCGGTATTGGTATTCAATGGCGGCAAGTCTGAACCGCATTGCTGCTGACAAAGCTGGCCAGATCGAAGAGGCGTTGGTCCTTGTTGAAATCGACAAGGCGCTCTCAACCTACATCAATGGCATTGCTGATCGAGGAAACTTTGACGCTGTTCAGGTAGCACCTCACGGCTCAGGCGAAGTCCCCGATGAATCGGGTGGCGTTCGTGCTGTGATCTTAGGTGTTGGCCACTCGCATAACGGACGAGATGGATCAGATGCACTCGTCGCAGCCAAGGATATTTTGACCAATCGCGGAAGCACACCTCGCGTTTACCGCAATATGCTCGTCTTCTTTGCAGCTGAACATCGTCAGCTGGATAACCTGAAACAGGCGATGCGTTCGGTGCTTGCGTGGAACGAAATTGTCAGAGATTCAGATCGATACAATCTCGTTCCTAGTGATGCGGCACTCGCTAAGGACAAGCTGAAAGAAGCAAACGAAACGCTGAAAACCCGACTCAAGGAAGCTTGGTGCTACCTGATCTATCCGATGCAGGACAGTGCCCAAGCTGATGTAGAGTGGGTATCAGAGAAGGTTCCTGCCCAAGACGGACTTCTGTCCAGAGCCAGTAAGAAGTTGGCTACTGATGAAGGGCTGATGCAGGAGCTTGGCCCTTTACGTCTAGATGCTCTGCTGAAGAAGTACATTTGGAACGGCAAACCCCACCTCGGATTGTCTGATTTGTGGGAGTACATGAACCGTTACCTTTACCTGCCTCGTGTGAAGAACCGGGCTGTGCTGGCGAAGACAGTGCAAACTGCTGTGAGCCAGATTGTACCCGGTCCCTTTGCATATGCCGAAAGGTGGGATGAAGCAGCCGACACATACGAAGGTTTGGTTATCTCAGGATCGCCAAACGCACAGATCGTCGTTGATCGGGATTCTGTTATCATCAAGCCTGAGGACGCTGAGGCAGCACGGCTGAAAAAAGCAGCTGACGATGCTGCTAAGCGCGATGATGAAACTGCGGGTGATGTGGGCGGCGTATCACCACCTGTCCCCGGTGGCATTGTGACAACTACAACGACCACCACACCACCAGAACCGCCAAAGGAACGAGTGCCTACACGTTTTGTCGGCACCGTAATGATATCGCCTGACCGTCCGGCAAAGCACATGCATCAGATCGTCGAAGCCATCGTCGAGCAGCTCACTACCATTCAGGGATGTGAAGTTTCCCTGAAGCTCGAAATCGATGCTGAAGCACCAAACGGTCTAGACAGATCGAAGGTTCGGACCCTCATTGAAAATGCCAATACTCTGAATTTTATAGATAAAGATGTCCGATAAAAGGTTTAAATTAAAGCTCAGAACCAGCTTATTCAATTATCCGAATTGGCTGGGTTCAAACGAGGGCACACCATGAGCGATAACGGCTACGTGTATATTCAAGCTGAGTATGGCGCTGGAAATTGGCAAACGTTGTCCACTGTGATGAACAATTCGCAGATTATCGCTCATGGTATCAAGAGTTTATCTCAGAGAATGCCAGACAAGCGCATCAGGGCCGTTGATGAAAATGGCCGTGTGGTGGATATGCTCTGATAACTACCAGCCGTGATTGCTTCGGCTTTGGTCCTGTAGGCCATAGAGGACTGCCCACACATCATGATAGGTATCTGCCCTTTGCCAGCCATGTTCAGATGCGACAGCATTTTTGAAATTAGAATATTGGATGCCTTTTACGGCCTGTTCCATCGCCGCTGCGACTGCATCACGGTCAGCAACAGCGCGGTAACGGTAATCCGATCTTTCATTTTCCGTGATATTGCCCATCGTCGGCAGATATCGACCCCTGAGAGCTTCAAGATCGGCCTTCACTCTGGCCCTTATGGTGAGCGTACCACAAGCCATGTCTTCGGGCTTCTCAACTATGCTGTAGAATCCTGTTGTCGTTAAAATCCAAATAATCGGTCTCCTTCAATGTTTTGTGGTTGAAGCAGCACAGGTATCATCACTGCAATTGAACGGGACCAGAACGCCGTCATTGATACCAGTCTGAACGCACTCGTCGATGATGGCGGAAAAACGCTGGCTCATCCGAAGTAGGGTTTTTGGGTTCAATCCTTCTCGTGTCGGCAGCATGTAGTGACCATAGAACCTGTCGGATTCATTGGATTTCGAGAACTGAACCAGCACCTTGGTATGGTTGCACATATTGCAAAACCGCAGTGCAGAGAGTTCATCGGCGTCAGGGGCAAATTCCCAGTATGACCAGAAAATCAGCAAGCCCTTGTTCTCGTCGATCCTGACCCAGAAGTTGAAGGGGTGGCCGGTCACATAAATCTGCCCGTCATCAGTAGGCTCATGATCTATCGCGGCCTTGTCGAAAATTTCTGCGATTTTCTCAATGGTAATGTCAATAAAATCAATGATTTCGTTCAATATGTTTCTCCTGATGTAGGCGCAATGAACCACACACAGCAAACGCCATGGTTTATGGTTCAATGATGTGTGGAAGCTAACCGATGCTGGCTTGTCTTGTGCAGCAGTCGGTCGGCTTGAGGTGAATTATACCAGAGATTCAGGCAGATTTCAAAAATAGGTCAGGTGGCGGTGGCGCTGGCGCAATATCTGGTCACTGTCGCCTTGGAGATTCCAAAATGCTGACATGTCTGGCGGATTGACGCGTTGTTGGCCTTACGCCAAGCGACAACCTCAGCAGCATCGGCAGCCATAGGCCTTCCAAGGCTCACTTTTCCACGATGTGTCCGTCCCGTTGCTTTCAGGGATTCCTTTGCAGCGGCCCTACCGGCATCACATCTTTCCCGAATTCGCTGCCTATCCATGTCTGCAATCTGGGCCAGTACAGCTACGATCAGTTCGCCAACACCTTTACCGATGATCCCAAGGCCAAGCACTTCGATGGTGACACCCATATCGAGGAGATGGCGGACCATGGCCTGAACATCCAGTGCATCGCGTCCGAGGCGGCTGATATCATAAATGGATATGGTATCGCCCTCACGAATGTACCGGAGCAGGTCAGCAAATCCGGGACGATCCTCTGCACGGGTAGCGCCACTGATACCGATATCTTCGAATTCACGGTCAAAGTTTCCGCCAAGGGCATTCCGCTGAGATTCGACGGACTGGTCACCTGTGCTGCAACGGTAATAGGCAATACGGCTCATTCAGGCCCCTTCTGGTTCAAAAGATATGAAACATTATAAGCCATGCATCAAAAAAATGCAATGGTACCTTATGAACCAATGCGGGGCGTCCAAACCAGATAGACTCAGAACTTAGAAGTTTTGGGACATGGGGGCAGAGGGCATATGCGCTGGCTGGCTGGAGTGTAGCCATTGACTGCAATGTAGCTTTGGGCTACAATCAGTTCCGTGAGGCCAATCAGCTATACCCGTCATGCGTTGAAAGCCCTTCGCAAAATGCCAGCCGATATGGCCGAGCGGATCATAGCCAAGATCGAGCAGTATGCAGAGGAGCCGGATTCCCTATCCAACAATGTGAAGGCGTTGAAAGGGCGTGAAGGCATCAGGCTTAGGGTCGGTGATTGGCGAGTGATCATGAGCGACGAAGGTGTGGTCCTTGCCGTTCTGGAAATCGGTCCACGGGGTAGCGTTTACGAATGATGGAGTTGGCAATGGGCGAAATGATCACGATCCCGCTGGACGAGTACAAGGCGCTCAAGCTGGCTGCCGAGGATTTGGCCGATCTGAACGCTTATGACCGTACCATGGCTGCGATTGCACGAGGTGAGGAAGAACTGATCCCAGCGGAATATGCCAAGCGTATGATCACCGGTGAAAGCCCTTTGCGTGTCTGGCGGGAATATCGTGGTTTGACCCAGATGGCCTTGGCGGAAATGTCTGGCGTCAACCGAGTTCAGATCGCCGATATCGAAGCTGGCCGGAAAAGCGGGTCAGTGGAAACAGCGCGGAAACTGGCCGATGCCCTTGGTGTGATGATCGATGACCTCGTGTGACAGGATCATCAGGCGTCACCATACCGGGAAGTTCGTCAATGCCGTTGAGTGCTGTGGCAGCGGTTTGCTCAGGTAGATGGCCGGGCAACGAACCATCTGAATAAGCTAGGTTCATAGCCGAACTGCTGATGTGAATCTTACCGCGACAATCTCAAACTCCGCGCCACTGCCGAT
>CAZBIN010000052.1:0-4790 GCA_964491995.1 uncultured Orrella sp. | reverse complement strand
TACAGCCAGTTCACTGCCGATTCTCGGGCTGGTGGGTGAGAGAGACCTTTCATTTCCCAACCTGCGCCCTTTTTGGGATCGATGCGATGAAAACATCCATTGACGTGCGCCCGTGGAAGAATGGTTTCCATGCTGCCTTCCCTGTGAGCCACGAGAACCGGGAATTGGACGAACTCGCGGCAAGGCTGGATCAGGCTAACGGTGACGGTCTGGACGAGAAAAGTGCGCCAGAGGGCCATTTTCAAAAATCATCCCATCCGTCCGAAACCAACCCAATCGGCAAATCGTGGTGGTCATTCCTATCACGACGACCAGTTTCAACGGAATAACCACGTTGCTCAGACAGAATGCGCTGCCTTTCGAGAGCTGCAGACAACTGATCAAGCCTCTGATTTCGTTTCTCTATCTCGACAATCTGATCCAGACAGAACTGTTGCATGAAGCTCACCAGCAGTGACGTGCGGGTTCTCCCCAAAATTTCAGCCACTGCATCAAAGCGATCAAGCTGCTCCTGCTCCACCAGAAAATTCACCAATATTTTTGCCATATTCTCCCTCGTATAAATAAATGAAAAAACGTAAATTTGTCGTCTTCATGGCTATTTATGTGAGGGTAAAATTAAGATCACAGGGAATGCCTACGGCATCGCCTTCGGCGCTCTATTTAAATTATGATGATCTTGAGCATGTCCCAAAAGGTGACCAAGGTGACCGGTATTTACAACATTTCTAAATGTAGAATATATATATTCTAGAAAAAGTTATATTTTCATGGTCACCACGGTCACTTTTTGCGTGATCATGGGTCGTAGAAAGGATCGATATCAAATAGCTGTATGCCGAAGTAGTGCTTTACCTTTTTGCCAGACTTCGAATCATGTGCTGATCTTGATTGAATACCCAGTCTCTTCAATCTTGATCCCAGCAGCTTTGCATCACCGGGTTCTTCGCCATTTTCCTCAGCGAAATTAGCCCAATCCAGAAAGACAGTGCTGCATGGAACCTTCAATTTTTCGTTCTTCGGGTTCACGTGACACTTCGTCTTGAGCCACTGTCCAAACACATCCTGCTCTTCGAAAAATTCCTCGGTTGCCTGAATGACCTTGGTCGGTGGGTTCAGACCTTGTTCCTTCCAGATGAGACAACCTTGAAGCATCCAGTTCAGTATCTTGGGCCATTCCGCTTTCAGCTTCTTTTCCAGATATTTGTCCGGGTTTTGCGGCTTGTGAACGAATGGCAGGATATTGAATCTACGACGAATTGCATCATCGACGAAACTGAGCTTTGGCGCATGATTGCCCACGATCAGCAGCTTGAACTGCGGTAGGAACGTGAAGTGGTCGCAGTACAGAAAACGCGCTGTGATCGGGTCTCCGCCAGTCATCTGTTTGATACGAGCTTCTGCCCACGGTTTACCCGCTTCCGTTTCCGACGCCGTGACCAGTCTTGCCCCCTTGAGCATCGCCAGATCAGTGGAATGCTGCTGGAATTTGTTCACCGTGAAGGTGTCCATGCTGGCAGTCTTGGCATAATCGCCCAAGATTCCGGCTATGGTGTTGAGGAAGACAGACTTTCCGTTCCCGCCGTAGCCATGGATGAAAAACAGGGCGTGTTCGCAGGTGTCGCCGGTCAGAATGTACCCACAGACGCGTTGTAGGTAGGCCACCATATCAGCATCCCCGCCCGAAGCTTCGAGAAGGAAACGTAGCCAGAGTTCCGGTTCCCCTTGCTCCGGCGCACAGGCGGTTATCTTGGTGATCCCATCTTCCGGTCTCGCCTTACGCAATTTTCCACTACGAAGATCGATGGTTCCGCCTGTGGTCCCCAGAAGGTACGGATCATTATCCCAGAATTTCGAGGTTGCCGTATGCGCAGGATCGACCTTCGCAAGATTCTCTGCTCCGGAAACCACAGAATTTTTTGACGAACTGGCCTTTCCGCCGCTTTCCTTGGTCGCAATCTCGCGAAGGATGAAACGTTCCACACCTGTTTCACTGGGCATCCAATGCGAACCATCGAACCAGTACCATTTATCCGCTGTATGGCAGAATTTGGCCTCGTGGCTGTGAAGCTGGGTGAAAACCTTGGCGATGTGGACTTCTGATACTGTCTTCTCAAGGATAGGTGCCGTGAGACCAGCCTGAATTCCGCTGATGATCGTTCTGGAAATCTCAGGGTCCGCTAGCCCCATTTGCTGCGCTGCTATTGTCAGAGCGTTGATCCCGAGCTGGGCGTCCAGTGAACCTTGTGCGATAAGCTGCCCCACCTTGAAGGCAGAGTGGTTCAACTGATCATTGCGGCTTCCTTCCGGCGTGTGGGTCAGGATTTCCACCTCACGCTCAAGGGCAACGTTTCCCAGCGTGATTGACGGACCATGGGCAATCCCCTGCGCAGTTTCAGCCTCCAACAGACGTCCATGCAGCCAGCCCGACATTTTCGTCGCAGCAATGCCAGATGGATCGTCCAACCAGCAGTAGGTTTTCCCACTCTCGTGTATGCTGGGCGGTGCTACAGCATAGCCACCTTCTGCGCGTACATCGACATTCGGGAAAAGTCTGTTTTTACAACGAATGTCGCCACCCGGATGCTGGTAGTAGGCATGGTAACCGTTGCCGGTTTCTACGATGACCGCATCACCAAGCCATCCATCGCGTACAGCAGCTTCGAAAGCTTCTGGCGTGTCAAAGTCGATCACGGTGAGGTTGGAGATTTCGCCTGTGACGATGCCGATATTGGCGTCTGGCCACTTCTGCACCCAATGCTCAATCTGGGACCAAGATGCCCTTGTCGTTTGGTATTCTGTCCACTTGACCAGCGGCATCTTTCCGCATGGTTTCAATGGGATAAGGCTAAAACCCAGATCGTAGAGACTTTGCCAGCTAGCGAGTGGGATTGGCTCCGGTAGATGAATATGTGATTGATTATGCTGTTGATGAATTTCGTTCGTATAAATAGACATATCCTGTAATCCTGTTCGATAAAGTCCTGATCATTGGTTTTCTCCGCTATGATCGACAGTTGTTTGTTGAAATGTGGGTGCAGTGAATTTGTCCGGTAAAGACTGTATATTTATACATTCACTGCACCCACTTGCGTTTTGATGGGCGCATTTTCCATTGGCAGAACACATTACGTGCCTCCATTTGGTTTTGGCGTGGCCGTTAGACCTGAGACAATATCAGAGTTTTACCACTGTAATCAGGCACATAACCATCACGTGGTGCCTGACTATATTGGTCCGATACAGATATAGGACCAATGCGATCCAAGCCGAATGTTCTCCACGGTCTTGGGTTACCGCTCTTGCTGCCACCACTAAGCTGGTAGGCGGACATAACGGTGCGTCCATCTTTCGCTACCCAAAGAGCATGAGGTTCAATTAGGCGATCATGCCCACCATATTGAATGGACAGGCACTTTCTGGATTGGATGGCTTCACGGACGAGATTGATTGTAGCTATACCTTGGATAGCGGCAATGGAATCGTAGGTGATTGGTATGATCTGATTGTTTGCCATCAGCAGATAGCCTTTAATGACAATCCAAGATCATGCGCCTTCTTCATGACCTTTTTCACATCGACCGACATTTCCTCGACTATTCGAGATATATCAGCAAGATTTCGACCTTCCACAGGGACTATCGTGGTGACCGATGCAACATAGTCACCGTCATCGACGTAAAATTCTGCATCGCTATCATCACGAATGATTATGTCAGATAGGCAATTATCAACATATTCTTTTGAAATGCTCAAATCCATTTGATAGTGGATAAACGCATCAAGGTATAAAACTGATGAGTCAGGAGTTAATGATATATTTATATCAAATCCGTCCATTTCTACCAATATGGCGACATTGTCAAAGCACATTATGTCATACTTCATATGGCTGAGTGAATCACCTATATGGCACATTATTAAATCGCGCTTATCCATGAGGTAATCAAAATTTACGACTATCTCTCCTTTTTTCACATAAAATTCATTTTTATTCATTGACTATAATTTCCTTCCATCCAAGCGTTTATTTCACTTAATCTCCAAGCACATATGCGTGATCCGATCTTTTCACGAGTTGGGAATTCTCCGGCCTTTTCCATTCTCCATCTTGTTGTTTTACTGAGTCCGGTAATTTCTTTGCACTCAGGCTCTCTAATGAATCGTTCTTGTGGCTTATCCATGTTTACTCCAATATAAGATGTATCTCCTGCATCGACATGCAGTAGCTGATGTGATATAATCCGAGCGTAAACTCGAAATCTGACTCAATGATGTGATGCTGTTTTCATCCTACGCATCAGGATGAGAGATTCTGATGAGTATATCCTCAATCAGAGGACGGGCATTATAGACTATATTGGTCTATATGTCAACGTATATTTTTATACGTGGTAACTTTTATTTGAAATGTATTTTGTTTTGAAAGTAAAACGCAATGCACTTGCTTGGTGCGGATTGCCTATTCCTTGCGTCCGTGTACATAATACACGAAATCGGCATCTTTCTCAAGACTCCTGCGCCGTAGCGTTATGCGAAGCTACATACTCGGCATAGGCTTGCATGATTGGACGGCGAAGCTCCAGCAGGTGCTCACGCTTATAGGCCGCTACAGCTTTGTTCCCTTCCACGTGGGCAAGGCAAAGCTCGATCAGATGCTCTGGGTATTCATTGATCGTTGCCCACCCGCGAAACGAAGTGCGAAACCCGTGAGGTACGGCATTACGACCCGCGGTATCGCTGATTGCATTGTGGTCCTTCATGAACTTGCTCAGCGTCATGTCGGAGTA
>CAZBIN010000051.1:0-15265 GCA_964491995.1 uncultured Orrella sp. | reverse complement strand
GGCGAGGCGATCGCCGAGAACGGCAAGGTGATCGTCACCGGTTGCATGGGCGTCCAGGAAGACGTGATTCGCCAGGCTCACCCATCCGTGCTTGCTGTCACAGGTCCGCAGCAGTATGAACAGGTGGTCAGTGCAGTGCATGATGTGGCAGCACCGCCGGCGGATCACAATCCTTTTGTGGACCTTGTCCCGCCCCAAGGCATCAAGCTCACGCCCAGGCACTACGCTTACCTCAAAATCTCGGAAGGCTGCAATCATCGTTGCAGCTTCTGTATCATCCCCTCGATGCGCGGCGACCTGGTCAGCCGCCCCGTCGGCGATGTACTTGACGAGGCGCAACGCCTTGTCAAAGCGGGCGTGAAAGAACTTCTGGTCGTCTCCCAGGACACGAGCGCGTACGGGGTTGATGTCAAGTTCCGCACCGGTTTCTGGCAGGGCAAGCCGGTTAAGACCCGCATGACCGAACTCTGTGAGGCCATGAGTGATCTGGGCGCCTGGATCCGGCTGCACTATGTCTATCCCTATCCTCACGTCGATGAGGTGATCCCGCTCATGGCTGCCGGAAAAATCCTGCCTTATCTGGATATCCCATTTCAGCATGCCAGCCCCAGAATCCTCAAAGCCATGAAGCGACCTGCGTTTGAGGATCGCACCCTAGACCGCATCCGGTCCTGGCGCAAGATTTGCCCGGAGCTGACCATACGTTCAACGTTTATCGTGGGTTTTCCTGGAGAGACCGAAGAAGACTTCGAGTATCTTCTGCAATGGCTGACAGAGGCACAACTCGACCGCGTCGGGTGTTTTCAGTATTCACCGGTCGAGGGCGCCCCAGCAAACGCACTGCCCGACCCTGTCGCGCCGGATGTCATGCAGGATCGCTGGGAGCGATTCATGGCCCACCAGCAGGCGATCTCGCGCGAGCGACTGTCGCGCAAGGTGGGACAGCAAATCGACATCCTTATCGACGAGATCACCGAGGAGGGTGCGATCGGTCGCTCGAGCGCCGACGCACCCGAGATCGACGGCTGTGTCTATGTCGAGAGCGAAACCGGACTCAGACCGGGGCAGATCGTGCGCGCCCTGGTAACGGACTCGGACGATTACGATCTGTGGGCTACCGTGCAGGATTGATGTCGCGATGTTAAGGGCGCGGACTCGAGTCTGACACCGTCTTACCCGGGTTTCCAGCCCGTCAGAAACGCCGCAGCGCTCTGACGCTTGCCGCCCGCACGCTGCAGTTCGTGCACCCTGAGAACGCCCTCCCCGGTCAGAAAATCAATGCCGTGAGAAGTGGCCCGGACCACGTCTCCTGGCGTGCCTTGCACCGGGCGTTCTGGCTCAATCGCCTGAGCGCCAAAGACTTTGACGGGCTCGTCCAGACCGGGCAGGGAAAGTTTGGCCGCAGGAAATGGATCGAACGCCCGGATACGACGTGCCAGCTCTGCAGCAGGTCGCGTCAAATCCAGCTCGGATTCGGACTTCTGCAGCTTCTGTGCATAGGTCACCCCCTCTGAGGGCTGTGGGCGTGCAACCAGTGTCTTGCTTTCGAGGCAGGCCAAAGCTTTGACGATTGCCTTTGCGCCGCAGTCTGCAAGCCGGTCATGCAAAGTCTGTGCATTGTCATCCGGCAAAATATCCACTTTCTCGACCAGCAACATGTCGCCGGTATCGAGCCCTTGATCCATTTGCATAATGGTGACGCCAGTCTCGAGATCCCCGGCTTCGATCGCGCGCTGGATCGGTGCGGCACCTCGCCAGCGAGGCAACAGACTGGCGTGGATGTTCAGACACCCCTCTCGCGGCAGATCCAGCACCCAGTCAGGCAGAATCAAACCGTAGGCGGCTACGACCAGCACATCCAGGTTCAACGACGCCAGATCCTGCCGGGCAAGTGCCGCTTGGTCTGCATAACGACCATCAAGCTTCAGACCGGCCGGCTGCAGCACCGGAATATGCCGCTCAATGGCATACTGCTTGACAGCGCTGGGCGTGAGTTTCATACCGCGACCGGCCGGCCGGTCTGGCTGCGTCAACACGACGACGACATTTCGTCCGTCCTCGACCAGGGCTTTGAGTGCGTCTCGCGCAAACTCCGGTGTACCCGCAAAACCAACTCTCATTGAACATCCACCTCAACACACGATCTGACTATTGAACCATTGCCGACATCGTCAGGCGCGAACCGACGATAGAATCTGACCATGGACACGCTCGGGACTGCGTTTGCACGCTGAAACGAGCATTTAAACTGACTCGCACTGCCTTGACTTCGCCCAACGGAGTCAAATCCTGCGATCCGTGCTGAACGGAACGCATTCACCCTGCAAATGGACAACTATGGAAGACATGACAAGCAAAATTCTAATCGCCCTTGGCTGGGAAAGCATTCCCGCCTGGGCCTCGATGCTGATCGCCAGCATTAATGTCATCATCATTCTGACCATGGCGATGGTCGTACGCTCCGTGGTGCGCAGACTCCTTGCGACTGTACACCAGCGTCTGAGTGCCCGTGCACCAGGTCTGGAAGAGCGCAAGCGTGTTGACACGCTGGGCAGAATATTTGGCTACATCACGTCGGTGATCATTGGCGTGGTTACCGTCATGCTGGTGCTCTCGGAACTCGGCATCTCGATCGCGCCACTTCTGGCCACGGCAGGTGTTGCAGGTATCGCAATCAGCTTTGGTGCACAGAGCCTGGTCAAAGACTACTTCATCGGGTTTGTGATGCTCATGGAGAACCAGATTCGGCAGGGCGACTTTGTGGAGGCCGCCGGAAAAAGCGGATCCGTCGAAGAGGTGACACTGCGCTATGTCCGACTGCGCGATGGTGAAGGTGCGGTTCACTACATTCCCAACAGCGCCATCACGACAGTGACCAACCACAGTCGTCAGTTCGCCTTTGCTGTGGTCGAGGTGGGCGTCTCCTACACGGCCAGTCTGGGCAGAATCTATGAGGTCATCACCGAGGTGGGCAAGACGCTGCGTGAAGACCCTGAGCAAGCCCCCAAAATTCTGGAAGATTTAGAGATCCAGGGCGTCAACCAGCTTGGGGACTCGTCAGTCAGCATTCGACTACGTATCAAAACCGATGCTGCGGCGAAGTGGGCCATCCGCAGAGAACTGCTGGCCCGGATCAAGCAGGCATTCGACGCCAATGGCATCGAGATTCCCTTCCCTCAGCGAGTGCTCCATGTCCAGCAGGAGGCTGCACTGCCACCAAACGCTCATCGCAGCGCGATCGAGTAAACAGGCTCAGTCGCCTGACACGGTCACTGGCCTTTTTATGCTTCTGGTGAGTGCCGGGGGTACCGAAGCATCAACACTTCGACACCCTCTGGCCCCGCCTTGACTTCCAGTGGTGCCTCGTCAGGACGCAGGTAAAAGCATGACCACTTCGGATAGGCTGTGCCCTCACGTTGCAGGCTACCCACGACCACCAAAGCAGTGACACCTTGCCCTCGCGCAGGATCCAGACCCGTCACGCTCGCCATCGCAGGCACGCGGTAAAGGGTGACTGCCAGCCCGTCCGGATCATCGATCTGAACATCGGCAGCCACTTCGGAGCGCTGCCTGAGCTCTGAGTCCGAGCTCAACGGGATGTGCTCAAGAATCACGTTTCTGCGTTTGCCCACACGCATACGGCTTTTAGCTTCCGGCAAGTACTGGGCGCCTGTCTCGTCAGCCGATGCCCGAAACGTAAAATAGGACAGACCCTCATCGCCAGGCGAAATCGGTCCATAGCCCGTACACCGCGCTGAAAAATGCACACCGATTGGGGCGACCGGATGCCTTCCGATAAGCCCGCCCCCCGCGACAACCACCTGAAACTGGTCCACAAAATGAAAATGTGAACCGACTTCTGCCCGCGGGTCCTGCTCGATCAGAAACGCCTGCGGCTCGCGCACTTCACCCGCAACGGGTTCAACATACTCGATCGGACCCTGACCGGATCGCACTGATGACGAATCTTCCGGCGAAGGGGGTGGTCCGAAAAACCGGCTTCGCCATATCATCTTGCCATCGAGTGTGGTTCGCGCAAAACGATTCTGCCTGGCCTGCTCAAGGGTCACAGAAAACATACAAGCTCCTTCTAACGAATCATTATTGACCGCGATCTTCGCGCTTGATCAGTCAAATACAGGCATGACAGCCACTGCCAGTGCACGCTAGATGCTCTGGTCGTGACATGTGTCCGTCATGCTGCTGTCTGGCAAACTTACTGCCTGGGAATACCGGCTTGCTTGAGCGCCTCACCCCATTTGCCATATTCAGAAACCAGGATCTCCTGAAATTCGCCTGGCGATGTCAGCGAGACTACCGCACCAACGGCATTGAGGCTCTGCGTGAGTTCTGGAGAACTGACCACTTCGTGGATAGCACTGCTCAGGGTTTTAACGATATCGGCGGGCAGGCCTGCAGGGCCCACAAAACCCAGCCATGCGGCCATGTCAAAGTCGATCAGACCGGCTGCATCCAGCGTGGGTACCCCTTTGAGCGTTCCCACAGGGGTCTTGGTGCTGACCGCAAGCGCACGCATTTTTCCGGCCTGAACTTGCGGATTGACAGCCAGTGAGGTGTCAAACATGAAGTCAATATCGCCGGAAAGGACTGCAAACAAAGTTTCCGAACTGCCCTTGTATGGCACGTGCAGATAGTCCCCACCGGTTCTCTTGGCAAAAGTCGCTGCAATCAGATGGCTGGTGGACCCATTACCCAGGCTGGCGTACTTGTATGCCCCTGGCTCCTTCTTTGCGACATCAATGAGTTCCTTGATGTTCTTGAACTTCGAGTCGGTGCGAACCACGATGACATAGGGAAGCACTGCGACTCTGGCAATCGCGGTGAAATCCTTGCGCGGGTCATAGCGAATGCTCGAGTACAGATTGGGATTGGTTGACAGCGGACCATTGGCTGAAAGCAGCAACGTGTACCCGTCTGGCGCGGCACGCGCAAGGTCAGTCGCGGCGATACTACCTGCCTGACCCACCTTGTTTTCGATCACGATAGTCCAACCCTTCTTTTTGCCCAATTGTTCGGCAATCTGCCTGGCGACAGTGTCAGTTGCGGTTCCTGGTGGAAAGCCGACCAGAAGTTTGATAGGTTTGTCGGGATAAGTGGCGTTGGCGGTGACCGGGAGCACAAACAGTGACATCACCAAAACAAAAATAAACTTAGCGAAACGAAAAGCTGCAATCATGACTTGTCTCCTGCCGTTCGGTTGAACAAACATTATTTTTGTAATTTGTCAGACGATTGTTGGGGTCAGGCGGTTCCATGTCAAGGCCGCCGGACCAGAGGGCCAAGTCTTGCTCAAAGTGATACGCGGGATTCCAGCCCTGCCAAGCGCTGGATAACGGCTCGCCATGCGAAGGGCCTTAAGACTGCCGCTGCCCTCAGGATGTGCAAACAAAATTCATGCTTGTCATAGTCCCGCGTCTGGAAGATCGCTGATCGGAGCGAGCAGGTGCTCCGCTTGGAAAGCCCCAGTCACCCTGCTTCTGTCGCCTGCTGCTCTTTGCGCTGCTTGAGAATTTTGCTGCGAATCCGGGTCTGCTTGAGAGTGGAGAGTCTCTGCAGAAACACCTTGCCATTCAGGTGGTCGATCTCGTGCTGGATACAGACTGCCAGCAGTCCATCTGCATCGAACTCCCGGCTTTGACCGTGTTGGTCAAGTGCCCTGACCCGGATCTGAGCAGCACGCTTGACCTCATCGTAGACACCGGGAACCGACAGACAGCCTTCTTCGTAGACCTGCAGGTCCTCACTCGCCGAGAGGATTTCAGGGTTGATCAGAACCAGCAGCTCGTTCTGATTCTCTGAGAGATCAATTACCACGACACGTTCGTGCACATCAACCTGGGTCGCGGCCAGTCCGATGCCGGGCGCGGCATACATCGTTTGCGCCATGTCCTTGACGAGTTGGCGAATGCGTCCATCAACCTGCGCAACAGGTTTAGCCACTTTGTGCAGCTTTGGATCGGGATAATGGAGAATGTTCAGGATAGCCATAGCTCTATTTTAATTCAGATCAATCCGAGTCTGAACAAAATTGCCCACAGACAGTAGTGTTGTTGCCGTGGCGTTTCAGCAGGATATGGCAGCGCTTGCCAGTCACGGCAGAAGTGCGCAGGACAACGCAGGTATCCTCAGCAATCCTAGACAACCTGCACCCAAACCGTTTCAGATCATCCTGCTAGGCAGTGAACACCGGCCACAGTCCCGTCCAATACCCGGCAAGCGTCAGGGCAACGCACAGCAACACCACTTTCCAGGCCGGGGCACGTCCCCAGATCAGCCATACAGCAGCCAGCGCAGCCACCAGGACATCCATCCACGTCTGATAGGCGGTAATCATGATCGGGTTGATCCAGGCTGCCGCCAGAACACCCACCACCGCCGCATTGATGCCCGCAAAAGCGCCCAGGGCAGCCGGTATGCTGCGCAGTTTTTGCCACCATGGCAAGACACCACAGACGAACAGCATGCCAGGCAGAAAGACGGCAACCAGCGCAAGCATGGCACCGGCCCATCCTGGCAGGGAGGGATCCAGCGCACCCACCCAGGCGGCAAAGGTAAAGAGCGGACCCGGGACGGCCTGGGCCAGACCATACCCGACCAGGAATGCATCACGGCTCACCAGCCCCGTATCCACCACCGCGCTCTGCAGCATCGGGAGCACCACATGCCCGCCACCGAACACCAGGGCACCGGCACGATAGAAAGTGGAGAACATCTCGCTTGCACTGCTGTAAGAGGACAACAGCGGCAGAAGGAGCAACAAGGCAAACGCAATGACAAGCAGCGCTATGCCCATCGCCGGCGAAATGCGGGACTTCTCCTGTCTCTGCAAGAAAGTCGGATTGACTTCACTGCGCAACAGGACAATACCCGTAACTGCACCGGCAAGAATGGCCCAGATCTGTCCGGACCAACCCATAAACCAGATCGTCAGCGCAAATCCGACCAACGCAACCACCCGGGTAACCGTGCTTTTGCACAACGTTGACCACATCGACCAGACCGCCTGAGCCACCACGGCCACCGCCACCAGCTTCAAACCATGCACCACGGCCATCGCCCAGGGCGTCTGACTGCCAAACCCGTAAAGTGCCAGCGCCACCAGCAAGATGGCCGAAGGCATAGTGAATGCGAACCAGGCCATCAATGCACCAGGCACCCCGCCACGATGCAGTCCGATCAAAAACCCCAGCTGGCTTGAAGCGGGTCCTGGCAAGAACTGGCACAGCGCGAGCCACCCGGTAAATGTGTCGTCACTGACCCACTTGCGTTGACGGACAAACTCGTTGTGAAAGTACCCGATGTGCGCGACCGGACCACCAAACGAGGTTAGACCGAGCCTGAGAAACGCCAGAAAAATTTCAAACACCGTCAGCTCTCAATCGTGCGTTGGTAAAATGGCAGGGTCTGGGCGAGAGACCCGTCGGCACTGCGAACTGCCTCATTTAATTGCTTCATTTAACTGTCTGATCTCACTGTCCAATTTAACTGCCCGATTGAACGTGTCGCCTCAGCGATCGGTCGTCACAATGAGTCGGTCACCAGGTCGGATGCTTTCCAGTAAACAAAGGGCACCGTCAGGTACGCTGGGTAACTGACTCAAGGTTATGTTGCGCCCGGCAAGTGTAAGGGAGTGCTGACCCGACTGCACTCTTTTTGTTTTTGATTTCTGCAGTGTGTCACTATCATTAACAAGCATGGGCTCAGAGCGCAGAGAGGACGAGACAGGGACGGGGCAGGCGCGATGCAGGAAGCGAGACTGCGGGTGACACAAGCCTGGTGGACACAAACTATAAGGAAAGAACGATGACAGTCGACACTGCGAAGCTTCCCGTCACTCCGATCAGCAGATTGTGCCTTTCGGGGAGCCATCTGACTCCTTTGCGGCAATGCTTTCCTTCCAAAGTTTTCCTTCCAACATTTTTCTGAACAAGGTTCTCACCTGTACACACTCATGAAACCTCTCCTGTCACTGGCTGCTGTTATTCTGATGTTTCAGCCCCAGGCTACCTTCGCGCAGGACAATTGCTCCATCAACATCCGGGCGAGCGACTCGCTGAAGTTTGATGTCCGGGAGATTGGCGTGCCGGCGTCTTGCAAGCAATTCACGGTGCGTCTCGAGCACACCGGTCTGCTTCCCAAAGTGGCAACCGGTCACAACTGGGTTCTGACCACCCGTCAAGATGTCGAAGGTGTTGCACGAGACGGATTCCGCGCTGGCGCCGCCAACCAGTGGATCAAGCCAGACGACAAACGGATCATCGCCCGCACACCGGTCGTGGGCCGTGGAGAAACGGTTGAGGTTACGTTTGATGTCGACAAGCTCGATCCCGAGACAGAGTATGGGTTTTTATGCACCATCGGCGGCCACTCCCCGCGCATGCGTGGCACTCTCAGATTGATCGCAGCCGATGCCACAGCGCCGATCGCCAACAACGTCCCGGGAAGCTGATCCGTCGAATCCGTCAGTCATTCAAGAAGGACTTTCTAGCCGTCCGTTCACCCCTTCACCGCTTCACCCCTGCGTCAGCGGCCTGCTCTTGTGCAGACCACCACACGTTATCCCTTTGCGACAACCGGCAAGGCTACCTTTGCCCAAAAATCGCTGTTCCGACCCTCACCTCGGTTGATCCTTCTTCGACCGCCAGTTCCAGATCAGCACTCATTCCCATCGACAGCCGCTGCAGTGACTCCGCAGAAAAGCCGGCATGCAAGGCATCGGCACGGCATTTGCAAAGCTGCCGAAAACACGCCCTCACCTGCTCTGCATCATCGGAGAGAACCGCCAGTGTCATCAAGCCCTTGAGTTTCAGATTCGGAAATGCCTTGAGTTCTTGCAGGAAGGGAATCAGCTGCTCTGGCGGCAGACCAGACTTGGTATCTTCGGACGATGTCTTGACTTGCACCAGAACGTCAAGCGTGCGGTCAAGTTGCTCGAGGCGGCGCTGCAAAGCCTCGGCCAGAGAAATCCTGTCAAGCGACTGAAGCTCGCTTGCCCAGCGCGCCACATCCTTGGCCTTGTTGGTCTGAACCTGGCCAATCACCACCCACCGGACTGCCTGCTGCTCCAGCAAGGGGGCTTTTCTGACAACTTCCTGCGGACGGTTCTCTCCAAACCGATCGAACCCCAGCTCAATGGCCTGTTCAATCGATTCGATGGGAAATGTTTTACTGACCGGCAGGATGCTGACCTCGGCCGGATCTCGCCCCACCCGTTCGCATGCCGCGCGGATTCGTGCCCTTACCTGCTCAACGCGTTGCTGCATTGCCTGATTGACCATGATGCCTGTACCCCCGCATAAAAAGTCGTCACCATCCTGAAGTGTGAAGCGTATCATTGGATCAGAGACATCCGCCCTGAATCGAGAAGGCAAGATTTTCCGAGATGACATCTGCCAGCACACTTGAGTTGCTTCCCAACATGCTCGTGGCCATGGCCATTGGTTTGCTCATCGGCGGCGAGCGTGAATGGAGCCAGCGCGACAGAAACAGTGAAAAAGTCATGGCGGGCATCCGCACCTTTGGTCTGCTCGGTCTGCTAGGCAGCCTCGCGGTGCTTCTGAACGAATTCCTGCATCCGATGGCATGGGCCATCATTCTGGTTGCCGTCATCGCGCTGGTCATCGCCGGCTACATCGCCGAGACACGTGCGAGTGGTGACTGGGGAATGACCACTGAAATCGCCATGCTGGGCACTTTCCTTCTGGGATCGCTCGCCATGGCGGACCAGGCGACACTTGCCGCGGGTCTGGGTGTCTTGATCGCGCTTTTGCTCAGCATGAAGAGTTTTTTGCACAACCAGGTTCATCGCCTGTCTGAGCATGAGATTTCAGGCACGCTGAAGCTGCTTTTTATCTCGGTTGTGCTGTTGCCATTGCTGCCCAACGAAACCATGGGATGGCTGGACGTATTTAATCCCTACGTAACCTGGTGGATGGTGGTTGCCATTGCAGGACTGGGTTTTGCGGCGTATGTGGCGGTTCGGGTCGTGGGGCCCAGCAGTGGCATCATACTGACTGCCGCACTGGGTGGCATGGTTTCCTCAACCGCCATGACCATCACACTGTCCAGACTGTCACGAAACGTCAGGCACCCGCAAACCCTGGCGGCGGGTCTGCTGCTGACATCCTCGCTGATGTTTCCACGCATGCTGCTCGAAACCGCGTTTGTTTCGCCGGCAATGGCCAAGGCAATCGTCGTACCGCTGGGTCTGGCCATGCTTTGCTATCTCATTGGCGTGGGCATGCTGCTCTGGCACGCAACCCGACAGACGTCACTGGATCACGAGCCCATCGAACAAACGCTCAAAAACCCGTTTGAAATGGGACCTGCCTTGAAATTCAGCATTCTGCTGGTTGCCATCATGTTTCTGGTCGAGATTGCAAGGCACTGGTTCGGCGAGGCGGGCGTGCTGGTCACGGCGGCCATCTCAGGCGCCGCCGATGTTGATGCGATCACGCTCTCCCTGGCCAGGCTGTCAAACCAGGGTCTGGATCAAGGTATTGCAACCAACGGCGTCCTGCTGGCAGCGATGAGCAACAGTCTCGTCAAACTCGCACTGGCTGGGTCGATCGGTGGTCGTACGATCCTGCTTTACTGCGCGCCCTCCGTTGCGGCAGCGATGACCATCATCGCGTTGGCCACTGTCTTCTGAAACCGCTGCCATCAGCCATCGAAGACACGCCCGGTGCGGGCCCGACCTGAGACAGGCCGGCCACCCAAACGAGCTGTCAGATCACATCAACCGTGCCGTTGCCTGCCACCACCTCGCCGACCACTGTCGCCTGGGCATTGCCATGGGCTCGCGCTATCGCCAGCACCTCCTCGACAGCATCTGCCGCACAAGACACCAGCAGACCACCCGAGGTCTGGGGATCTGTCAATAACGCACGCCAGAGCAGATCCTGCTGAGCGATGCCGGTCACGTGAGCGCCGTAGGAGGCCCAGTTGCGTCCCGAGGCCCCTGTCACCATGCCACGCCCTGCCAGATCCAGCACGCCATCGAGCAACGGCACAGCTGCCTGGCGGATCCGGATCGAAACACCGGCGGCTCGAGCCATCTCATGCGCATGGCCCAGCAGCCCAAAACCCGTAACGTCGGTCATGGCATGCACCGATGCCAGCTTGGCCAGTTCTGCTCCCGCACGGTTGAGCTGGGTCGTGCTGCCGATCATGGCCTCATACCCTTTGCTGTCAAGCTGACCTTTCTTGAAAGCTGCCGAGAACACACCCACTCCCAAGGGCTTGGTCAGAACGAGCCGGTCACCCACTTTGACGTCACTATTACGCCGGATCCGGTCCGGATGCGCCAGGCCCAGCGCCACCAATCCGTAAATAGGCTCCACCGAATCAATCGAATGCCCCCCTGCAATCGGTATCCCAGCCGCCTCGCACACGGACTGACCGCCCCGCAGTATCTCGCCGATGACCTTGGCTGGCAGCACATTGATCGGCATTCCGACAATTGCCAGCGCCAGAATCGGCGTGCCACCCATGGCATAGACATCGGACAATGCGTTAGTTGCCGCGATTCGGCCGAAGTCAAAAGGATCATCCACCACCGGCATGAAAAAGTCCGTGGTTGCAATCAAGGCCTGCTGATCGTTGAGCAGATACACCGCTGCATCATCGGCTGTCTCCGTGCCCACCAGAAGATTTGCATAAGCCCGGGTCGCCGGCATGGTGGCCAGCAATTCGCTCAAAACGCCGGGTGCAATCTTGCAGCCACAGCCACCACCATGGGAAAGTGAAGTCAATGTCGGAGTCGGGGTCGCCGACGGTTCTCTGGACGTATTCATCTGATTTTCTGACCTTCTGAAAGCACAGACTGAATCTTAGCCCCAGCCGTGCCAAAATCTCATCTATGGAACTGCGTCAACTGCGATATTTCGTCAAAGTCGTCGAGCTCGGCAGCATGGGACAGGCTGCAACCGCGCTCGGTGTTGTCACGTCCGCGCTGAGTCAACAGATCTCACGCCTTGAGAGTGAATTGTCAACCATACTCTTGCGACGCAGCGCCACCGGCGTCACGCCGACTGATGCGGGCCTGGCATTCTGGCAGCAAGCCCAGCTTGCGCTGCGTCACGCCGACGAGGCGGTGCACGCCGCGCAGCATGCGCGACTGTCCGGTCAGGTCAGTCTGGGCATGACACCAACGACCGCCTCCATCCTTGGGCTGCCTTTGCTCGATGAAATGCGCCGGCAGTACCCGGATGTCCGATTGCACATCGTGGAAAGTCTCTCGGGCAATCTCGCCAACCTGCTCAATGCACGTCAACTGGATCTGGCGATTGTGTTTCAGACGGGTGAGAGGGGTCGATGGCTCACCCAGCCGTTGCTCGACGAGCAGCTGTTTCTGATTGTGCACCGGGATCTGTTCGCAGCAGAACCGGCACGCTCCATGGATCTGAGATCGATTGCCCAGCTGCCACTGGTGCTGCCCAGCGGCCATCATGGACTGCGGGCAGTCCTGAATGCCGCCTTCGAAAGAGCCCAGATATGGCCCAATCTGGTGGCACAAGTCGACGGGCTGGCCATGCTCATGGATATCGTGCAGGCAGGCACCGCCGCGACCATACAGCCTGGCGCAGCGATGGCACGGGTGACCCATGAACAGCTTGTGGCATACCCCCTCAAGGACAAGGGTTTGCGACGCCCCAGTTTTCTGGCGACGCTGCCTGAAGAAGAACTCTCGCCAGCCGCACTGGCGATGCGCCGCATCCTTCTGGATGTGACTGCCGCGCTGATCGGTGCGCAACGATGGCCTGGTGCAAGTCTTTACAAATCGTGAAGACCCCGCACGCAATGTTCGTCTAGCGTACTGAGTTCCGCCAGAGTACAGTAGCGCCATTCAAACAATTTCAGGAGATCCTCATGTGGGATGTCGTCGTCGTGGGCGGTGGCAACGCTGCTCTTTGCGCGGCCTTGACCGCAAGAGAAGCGGGTGCCAGCGTGCTGGTTCTGGAGTCGGCACCGGTTGAGTGGCGCGGGGGAAACTCACAGCACACCCGCAATCTGCGCTGCATGCACGATGAGCCACAGGACGTTCTGGTCGAGGCCTACCCGGAAGAGGAGTACTGGCAAGACCTGCTCAAGGTCACCGGCGGGCTCACCAATGAAACGCTGGCGCGCATGGTCATCCGCGAATCGTCTCGCTGCCGTGGCTGGATGCAAAGCCATGGCGTGAGGTTTCAACCACCGCTGTCAGGTGCCTTGCACGTGGCCAGAACCAATGCCTTTTTCATGGGTGGCGGCAAGGCGCTGATCAATGCTTACTATCGCAGCGCCCAGAACCTGGGCATCGAGATTCGCTACGAAACCCCTGTCGATGCCATCGAACTGGATCGCGGGCGATTCGTGGCCGTGCGTAGCGGCAATCAGCGGTTCGAAGGCAAGGCCTGTGTGCTCGCCGCCGGGGGATTCGAGTCCAACCGGGAGTGGCTGCGCGAAGCCTGGGGTCAGAACGAGCGTGGTGAATGGCCGGCCGATAATTTTCTCATCCGGGGAACCCGATTCAACATGGGGACCGTTCTCAAGTTGATGATGGATGCTGGCGCCGACATCATTGGCGATCCGTCCCAGTCGCACTGCGTGGCCATTGATGCGCGTGCGCCGCTTTACGATGGCGGCATCTGCACACGCATCGACTGCGTCTCACTAGGCATCGTGGTCAACCGCGACGGGCACCGCTTCTACGATGAAGGCGAAGATTTCTGGCCCAAACGCTATGCAATCTGGGGTCGGCTGGTTGCCATGCAGCCTGGCCAGATTGCCTATTCGATCATTGACAGCAAGGCTGTTGGGCGGTTCATGCCGCCGGTGTTTGAAGGCACCACGGCCAACACGATTGAAGAACTGGCTGGCAAAATCGGCATTGATCCGGCTGTGATGACTCAGACCGTCGAGAATTACAACCAGGCGTGCCAGCCCGGTACCTTTGACCACACGATCCTCGATGATTGTCATACGCAGGGCGCGGCCCCGGAAAAAACACACTGGGCACTGCCGCTGAACAAGCCGCCTTTTTATGCCTACCCGGTGCGACCCGGCATCACCTTCACGTATCTCGGTCTGAAGACCGATGAGAATGCCAGCGTGTTTTTTGATGGGGAAGTCTCGCCCAATCTCTACGCAGCCGGTGAGATCAACGCGGGCAACGTTCTGGGCAAGGGATACACAGCCGGTGTGGGTATGTCTATTGGAACCGTATTTGGCCGAATCGCCGGCGCCCAGGCAGCTCGGGCTGCGCTGGCTCAGCAACAAGAAGGAGTAAGCGATGCAATCGCTTGAAACCATTGCCGACAAGGCAATCAACTGGTACCCCAAACCCCTGTCTGACAACGAAGCAGAAGTTGCGCGGGTGATGCAGATCTGTAACGCCTGCCGTTACTGCGAGGGTTTCTGTGCGACGTTCCCGGCCATGACCCGGCGACTGTCCTTCGACAACAAAGCCGATCTGAATTATCTGGCCAATCTGTGTCATAACTGCGGCGCCTGTCTGCACGCATGCCAGTACGCGCCACCGCATGAGTTTGCAGTCAACGTGCCACGCGCGATGGCCAAGGTTCGGAAAGAAACCTATATTAACTACGCCTGGCCCGCGCCACTGGGCAAGCTTTACGAGCGAAACGGATTTGCCCTGTCCCTGGCTGTTGCGTTCGGTCTGGCGCTGTTTCTGATTCTGGCAATTGCCTCCACGGGCTCTCTGCTGCATGAACCTCTCGCAGGCAATTTCTATGCAGTGTTCCCGCACAACACACTGGTGGTGCTGTTTGGCACCGTGTTCCTGTTTTCTGTGCTGGCGCTGGCAGTGGGTGTACGACGCTTCTGGAAGGACATTTCCCCGGGACGGGCCAGTTCACCCGCAGTTGCTGAAGCCGCTCACGACGCTTTACGCCTGAAATACCTCGATGGTGGGCACGGTCTGGGATGCAATGACGAAGACGACCGCTTCACCTTGCGCCGGCGGATGTATCACCACTTCACCTTCTACGGTTTCATGCTGTGCTTTGCCGCGACGTCGGTGGCCACGCTCTATCACTATCTGTTCGGATGGCAGGCACCGTATGACTATCTGAGCTTGCCAGTGATTCTCGGAACAGTGGGGGGTATCGGCTTGCTGATTGGCCCTGCCGGTCTGTTCTGGCTGAACCTGAATCGTGCTGCCGCGCACGGTGACAGCAGCCAGCAACCGATGGATCGGGGTTTTATCGCACTGCTGTTTCTGACCAGCCTGACCGGCATGCTC
>CAZBIN010000050.1:3218-15519 GCA_964491995.1 uncultured Orrella sp. | reverse complement strand
GAAATTTGTGAAGGTTCGACCGGTCTCGACGGGTCCGCAACACCCAGGCGCCCATAGGGCAACAGGAAAAGATTCTCGGTCACTTCGAAGACGTGCTGATTCCAGGGCTCACCGACCAGCTGTGCATGGGCCCATCCGGCCTTGTCTGTGTATGGCACATTGAAGTGCAGGCGCAGCGCATCATCAGGGTTTAGATCAATCATCAGAACCGACTGCCCAGCGCGTTGCAGAGCATCAGCGACCATGGCAACCACGCTGGTCGTTCCAACGCCGCCTCGCAGGCCCCAGAAGCCGATGGTTTTCATGATGGTCCTCAGTCCTGATCCAGGGCGCTGCTTTGAGAAGCACCTGGGTGGGTGTGATGACTGTGCAACTCAGCCATCAGAGGCCATCGCTTTAAAGCCAGGTTTCGCGCCTGTTCCGTCGCGATGTCGATGTAATGAAACTTGCCTCCGGGCAGGTGCTGCTTGAGCGACACAAGGTCATCGGAAGGCCGTACAGACGATCCGGTGTGCAAGGCAAATATGGGGTCCGGGGTGCTCATTTTGGGTATTCGATCCAGGTTCGACCACCCATCCGGATGAAAGGAGTGTTCTGATAACGCATCACAATTGTGCCCTCGTTTTCATTGACAGGCGCGGTTTCCGGCAGACCTTCGATCAAGGTGTTCCAGTTGATGTCAGGCTGCTCAAAAACATTGTTGGTCAGGACTCGCGAGATCAGATCCGAGAGCGCCAGAAAACTCGTCTGGCCAGTGACATGCACAGGATTGACGGGTGACTTGTCTTCGGCGCCGATCAGCCTTACGCCAACCGGCACGTGGGTAATGTCATAGGTCGGGACCTCCCGCATGCCTGAGATCTGCATCCTGTCAGCTTTGAGCGCTGCGCCGTGCTCGGGGATAAAGATCACCATGACACGTCGACCGCTGCGCTCGAGTTCACCAAGAAACTCGTTGATCTCGTCGAGCAGTTTTTGTGCGCGCGGTTTGAAAGGTGCGGTCCGACCGCCGCCATCGGTGGTGGCTTCGCGGTTGCCGTCGTGCAGCGTGATGGTGTTGTACAGCAGTGCCACACGCTCGGCACCTTCTTTGAGGCGGTTGTTCCACCAGGTGTTCAGGGTGTTGTAGTCGTCCCAGATCGGTGAGCCATCGAATCCGGTCAGTGTCGGACGCATATCCGATGGAATGTAGGGTGCGGGAAGATTGCCATTGGTTCGGATTTCATCAAGAAACCCCTGGAACTTGCCGTCATGGTTCAAGGCGGCTTCGGATTTGAAACCAAGCGTGCTCAAAGTCTGGAACAAGTAGCAGGCAGCATCACCTTCCCGATAAAGCTCGGCGTGCGGGGTTTGTCCGCAATTTGCCCGCAGCATCCGTAAAACGGCTGGGCCGCTGTAGGAGGTTGATGAGCTGAAATTGTCGAAGATTACATCCACATTCTTGAACAGGGGATGCATCGTCAGATTCACTTCGGCGAGGTCTGACCAGGCGAGCGAGCAGATACTGATCACCAGAATGTCAAATGGCGGCCCGTCAACTTTTGTGGGAAACGAGACGCGTCGGGTCTGTTCTTTTTTATAAAAGTCATCCAGCGCCTGATTCAGAATGGCATCGGTGGGCTTGCCAGCGGGTGCGGCAGGACCATTTGCAACGATCACTGGGGCCCCTGTCTGATTTGCCATGCCGCCTGCCACAGATCCCGGTGCGATGGCTCGCTGTGCCTGGGCTATCGTTGTGAGAGTCGGTTGAGTGAGCCATGCAGGTAGCGTGACGTAAGTGTTGAGTCCGATACCCGCTAAAACCAGAATGGTGAGTGTGGTCAGACGAAGCCACTGATATAGATAGAGGTAGACAACAAGAATAATGAACCCGGCTCCAACCATATTCCAGTTGATGAATCGCTCCATTAACTCGAGCAGATACCAGAATGAGAAGCTCAACACCTCTGGCTGAGCCATCAGGCGATCAATGGGTGGGTACCAGGTGTCGTGATAGAACAGTGCAATCCCGAAGGGAATGGCCACAATATGCCGGATGCGGTTGACCCAGCCAGAGCCTAGCGGGAAGACCAGTGCCGCAGCAAATAGCAAGTTGTAGAAGACGTTGAACTGAAGATAGCCGCCCCAGAACAGAAGCAGTTTGATCAGAAAATAGAAATTCCAGTGCCCCAGACCAGTCCAGCGCACGGAAGAGTCAGACTTGATCGGGGAGTCGCTGGCGTTTGGATTGTTTGTGACTGGCATTGGCAACTTAACTTCAGGCAATCAATGGAATTTTGCGCAGAACCGGCGCTGGTGCTGGTTTTGCGCACGGTTTAGAGCAGTATGGGCGCAGTATATTGATTAAAGTGACCTTCAGGTCACTTTAATCTGTTTGCAACACCATTCAGATCTTAGTGTGTCGTTTGTTGATGCTGATTGCATTCATTTTTCGCCTGAGTTGTGATGGTGGCCAAGTCTGGTGTGGGGCCTGACTCACTCATGAAGGGCGTAGCGCAATCACCAAACGAACTGTCTTGAGCGCGCGGCTTATCAGGAACGGGATTCGAATCAAAGACAAATGCGCACGGACAGCCTCTGTGGGCGGGGTGTGTGACCCGCACAGGTCATGGCTTGGGTGCTGTCTACAGACGACGATCAATCGATAATGGTTTGATGTAACGTGCCGGTAATGCATAGCGGTAAAGCCAGTTCCACAGGCGGTAGAGACCCCACGAGCTCAGGCCGCCGATGGCGGCTCCGCTTAAAGCCGCCATCGTAACCACGACGGTCGGATCAATGCCTGACCAGATGTTCATCATCGCCTAGCCGAGTGCAAAAGTCATGCGTTTTGGGGAATACCGGCTCGGTGTCAGACTTGTCAATGGTGATTCCGGATCCTCAAAATTATTTTCTGCATCATCAGACTCCGTGAGGCTTTCGTCCATACCGTCTTGATTATCGATCCTGGTCTGCGCCTGCTCGAGCGCGGCCCGGATGCTCTGTTCGTCTTCATAAACGGTATGGACAGAGAAAAGTTCATCGAACGGCAGGCGAAACAACTGTGCAAGAACAACCGCAACCAGACTTGGCAGGCAACCGTGAAGAAACAGATACATATCGCGACCCAGCACGCATGCGATGTCTTCAAAGCGTCTCAGGTTGAGTTGCTTCAATACTTGAGCGGTTGTCAGTCCAGGAACCGGACGCATCTGAACTAGCACGCCGGGTGTCGCGGAGGTTTCTGGTAACGACAGAACAATTTTGATGTGCTTGACAAACTCCCTTGACGGCACGATCCCGTGCGCACCATCATCAATCGTGGTGGTAAAAAGAGTCTCAGGGGCTTGAGCAAGTTTTCTGGTGTAACGCACTGTCTGAATATTTTCGAGCATCGAACGAAACCGGGTGTAACCCCAGTCCCCGCCAATGACCAGATTCGCACCACAGTCCAGCAGTTTCTGCTCGTCCTGAAGTCGCAATTGCGTCGAGAGTTCACGCACCACCAGACGCAGGACGGGTCCTCGCTCGAGTCGAAGGCTGTGTAGCGTCTGGGCGAGTTCGGGTAGCTGAGCGTGCCTGCGTAGCGCAAACACGACCGTCGCGTCCGTCTCGGTGCGGGCCAGCGCGTAGACCGTCTCTGCCGAGTCAACGATCTCCCAGTTTTTTTCCTGAATCTGCGCAAATCCCGCCAGAGCACCGCTTTCGATGATGTATCGGCTCGGCGAGTCTCCCGGCACAAGCCGACTGGCGGTGTCTGCGGATCCGGTAGCACTCAGATGGTCATCTGTCTGCTCCAGTGCTATCCGACGCGATGCCACAACCCCCAGACTGTTGCGCCAGTACGAGCAACAGTAGGAAATCCTGCGAGAGTCTTCTCTCTGGAACAGAATCAGTCCTGAGAGCAGATCGTTGTCACCCATCAGGCTGTTCGTCAGCGATTGTGCCCGGGCATCGTGATGCAGTATGACAAACGCACAGTCATTCTCGCAGAGCCATTTGCTCCAGATGGAGAGCACTTCTCTGATCTGTTCATGCGTTGCTTGCTCGGTGGGCTTGTTTGGCAGAAGCACCATGATGGTTCGCTGCCGAGGACGCATGGCACGATCCAGATCGGTTGGAAGCCCGCGTAGCGCTGCCATGGAGCCTTCAATGAACATGAATGCACGCAGGTCATGCGCCGAGGCGGCGCTTTGCAACTTCTCCTCAGCCCAAGCGGTGTCTGTCGTGCCGATAAACGCACCGCGGCTCTTGGGGCTAGCACCGCTCAGAATGCGCCTGGCAACCAGCAGACAGTCATCCCATTCGGTCATGTTGAACCAGTAGATGCCCCCGGACCGCAGGGATTCAAGCTCGAGCGGTAAACCCTCGATGTTGATCCTGTAAAGGAAGTCGGACGTGGTGGCGAAATATGGCATCTGCTGCAGATTCAGAGTATTGATTTAATAAGACCAGAAAATGGGCTGGGGGGTTCATTTCATTATTGCCTGATTACACAACAGAATCGACGCGTCAAGGGATACAGCGTTGTTTGCCTGGGCTAATGCCATTGAACAATGCAGGCCGCGTCGTCAGGGATTGTGAGTTTGCGGCTGAAACGCTAAACCGATCGGAGCGGCTTTTCAGTACAGCCAGGCGCGCTTTGCTGTTGACGTCCTCCTCGCCCTCAGTCGTTAGCTGCCGCGAGAATGTTCCGGGCAGCGTTGATGTCACGATCATGGACCGTACCACACGCACTGCACTGCCACCGTCGTAAAGTGTTTTCAGGTACGCATCGCCATGGTAAGACCTGAAAGGTCTTACAAAAACTAAATTAAGTGTTAGACAACGCAGTTGCGCTGCCTCAGACTTCCAGAAAATATCAATCAGAAGTCACATATCAGTGAACGCAGGTGGGGGCGATATACGTCACCCAACTCAACGATGGAGACTGTTTCTTATGTTTATCCCGGATCTGTTCAAGGGACATCGCATTCTCGTAACCGGCGGGGGAACCGGGCTGGGCAAAGAGATCGCAACACATTTGCTTTCACTCGGTGCCACGATCTACATCTGTGGTCGCAGAGAGAGTGTGCTGCAGGAAAGCGCCCGGGAAATGATGGCCTTGCATGGAGGGTCCGTCAAGACCGTGACCGTCGACTTGCGAGATGCGTCTTCGGTCGATGCGGCGATTGCCAGTATCTGGGCCGACGGTCCGCTGACAGGACTGGTCAACAACGCAGCAGGTAACTTCATCAGCAGAACTGAAGATCTGTCGCCTCGAGGCTTCGATGCGGTGGCAAACACTGTGCTGCATGGAACGTTCTATGTGACCCATGCCGTTGGCAAGCGCTGGATTGCCGAGGGACTCAAGGGCTCCATATTGTCGATCGTAGTGACATGGGTGCGCACAGGTTCGCCTTATGTGGTGCCCTCAGCCATGTCAAAGGCCGGCATTGATGTGATGACCAAATCGCTCGCTACAGAGTGGGGTCACTACGGTATTCGACTCAATGCGATTGCGCCCGGCATTTTTCCGACGGAAGGTGCGACCGCCCGACTGCGTCCTGGCGCCAACCCGCATGCCCGTGAGACAGCTGACAATCCGATGCGGCGACTGGGGAAAATGCCTGAGCTGACCAACCTCGCGGCGTTCCTGATGGCAGATGGGTCTGAGTGGATTAATGGAGAAACAGTCGCGATCGACGGTGGATATCACCTCGCGCAGGGGGCTTATTTCACCCATTACGCCGACTGGACCGATGAGCAGTGGCGCGAAGCACGCGATCGTATCAAGGCGCAAACCGCAAAAGACAAAATGTTGCGCAAAGCCGATGCCGCAACTGGCGGTGGTGAGTAACGCCAGAGCCTCGCGTGCGGGCACGCGAGCTTGATCAAGTCAGGCTCGCATCCATCAAGGCAAATTTTCTGCAGGCAACGCTCACGCGGATCCTGCTCGGAAGTGATCGCCACAAAGACAATAAACCGACAAGGAGACAAATACCATGAATCGCATTGTCAGAATAATGGCAGGACTGGGCTTTGCAGCAGTTTCAGCACTGGCCCATGCGCAGTACCCGGCAAGACCGATTTCGATGGTTGTGCCATTTCCGCCAGGGGGAACCTCGGACTCACTGGCCAGGATTCTTGCAGACTCTGTATCAAAATCGCTTGGTGTCCCGGTCGTTGTAGAAAACAAGCCTGGCGCTGAAGGTCAGCTCGCGGCGCAGGATGTGTCCAAGGCAACGCCGGATGGCTATCGGATTGGGCTGGTAACTTCTGGCAACCTGTCAGCACTACCGCCGCTCAGGAGAGTGCCACCGTACGATCCGGTCAAAGACTTTACGCCGATTGTGGACGTCGGTCGTTATGCATTTTTTCTCTACGTGCATCCGACGGTTCCCGTCAAGAGCTTCAAAGAGTTCGTTGCATACGCCAAGGCAAATCCAGGCAAGATCAGTTACGGCACAGGTAACAATACGGGCGTTCTTGCGATGGCGCAGTTCAAGAGCATGTTCGGTCTCGATATGAACCATGTCCCTTACAAAGGAGAGCCACCTGCGACCCTGGATCTGGTGGCAAACCGTGTTCAGGCGATGGTCGGCACAGGTGCAGGTTTGAACCTTGTAAAGGACGGAAAATTGCGCGCACTGGTTGCGCTCATTCCCGAGAGAAGCCCGCTGGCACCGGATGTACCCGTGATGCGCGAACTCGACATGGGTGAGTTCCCGGTTGAATTGTGGGCTGCAATTGTAGGGCCAGCAGGTTTGCCCAAAGATGTGGTCGAAACGCTCAATAAAGCCTTCGTCGCGGCGCTGAATCAGGATAGTGTCAAGAAACAGATTGAGGGTTGGGGATTTGCCGTCACACCTTCGACGCCAGAGCAGCTCGCGCAGCTTATCCGTGTTCAGGCAGGTGCGTACAAGAAGCTCATCGAAGACATTGGCATGCAGCCTTTGCAGTAAGGATCGACAGGACTAATTTCCGGAGTGGGTGATGCAGCACGGTTCGAGCCTTGAGATGGAAACACTTTGCGACAGTGTTCATCGGGCGATGCGACAGATTCTTACGCAGGATTATCTGCAGCACATCGATCGCGATGGCGTTTATCCTGAGCAAGCCTATCAAGCCTGGATCGCGCTGGGCCTGACGGGGTTGGGTGTCCCTGCCGAGTATGGTGGATCCGGGGGCAGCATTGCCGACCTGGCGAGCGTCTCCGAGGCACTGGCTTACTGGAGCTATGACGTTTCGACGGCATACACCGTCCCTATGTTTTGTGCCCAGACGTTGCTTGTATGTGGGACAGAAGCGCAGAAGCAAGCGTTTCTTCCGAAGCTTGTGCAGGGCACCCTGCGAATGTCTGTCTGTATCAGTGAAGCTGAGGCCGGCTCTGACGTGTCGGCGATCGCCACGCGTGCGATTCGCCAGAACGATGAATGGGTTCTGGATGGTCAGAAGCTCTGGGCGACCGGGGCGGGTGCGCCTGACAACCTGATTCTGGTTTATGCCAGAACCGCCGATGGCGTACCGGCAAAGCAGGGGCTGTCAGTCTTCATGGTTGAGAATAGTCGCCCTGGCGTGACGTGCCGCAAACTGGATATGCTCGGGCGGCGAGCGACTGGCAGCTTTGAGGTGACCTTTGATCAGGTCAGGCTACCAACCGAGCGCCTTTTAGGTGCGTTGCACGGGGGCTGGGATTGCCTGCTTGCAGGGCTTGAAGCAGAGCGTGTTCTCACTTCGGCGGGTTATGTTGGATCTTCCCAGCGAGTGGTTGATCTTGCGTGTGAACATGCTCGTGACAGACGGCAGTTTGGCCGACCGATCGGAACGAATCAGGCCATCTCGCACATGCTGGCGGACATGCAGACGGATGTCGAGGCAGCCCGACTGCTTGCGCGTCAGGCGGCGCAAAGGGTTGCGGATGGATACGACAGTCTGCGTGAGGTGTCGATGGCCAAGCTTTTCGGCTCCGAGGCCTATGTGCGCGTCGCCAATCAGGGTATGCAAGTCATGGGGGCCATGGGTTACAGCATGGCCCATGAAATGCAGCGCCACTTTCGTGACTCCCGAAGCACCACGATTGGTGCGGGCAGCTCACAGATGCAACGCAACACAATCGCGGCAACGATGGGTTTGTCCAGTCGAGTCTGATCAGCACTTGCTCAACGCCTGATGGATTCCACATGGGTCACCAGAAAATGAATGTTTCTAAAGCAGTAAATCCGAATATTGCATTCTGGCTCGAGCGTCGGGCGGTTTTGCAGCCGCAACGCGAGAGTCTTGTCTATTGGCATGACGTCGATACGGTCGAGCGCTGGACTTATCGTCAGCTGAATCAGGCGGCGATGAGAGTGGCGCAATGGATGAGCCGCAAGGGTGTGCGAGCCGGTGACCGCGTCGCATTTCTCGACTTCAATGACGTTCGCTACGTCATTGTCATGTTCGCCGTTGCGCGGATCGGTGCCGTCTTTGTGCCACTGAATTTTCGTCTCAGCAAGGCAGAAATTGTCTCGACGATGAACGACTGTCAGGCACAACTGATGATCTACGGTGAGGGATTCGAGACGATTGCAAAAGCAGTGGGCGAGCAGACCTCGTGTCAACGCTTTATTCGTTCGAGTCGTGACACAGCAGACGAGTTTGGCACGATTGCGCATGCGAAAGTCAGTTGCTCAGTCCCTCTGCACGTGGCGCAATGGGACGATCCGGCCTGGTTGTTATACACATCGGGTAGTACAGGGCAGCCCAAAGGTGTCGTGTTGAGCCATGGAAATATCTTCTGGAACACGATCAACATCATTCTGATCCAGGGTGGTTTTGCAACCGACAAAGTGCTCATATCGGCGCCGCTGTTTCACGCAGCGCCGGTTGCAACGTTCATGGATAGCTTCCTGCGAGGTGCGGTGATCCATCTCGAACGCTCGTTTGATGCCGGACAGTTGCTCAAGCGAATTGCGAATGAGGACGTGCAGGTTGTCGCGGGTGTGCCAGCGATGTACAAGCTGATGGCGGCCCATGAGTCTTTTGAATCGACAGACCTGTCCAGGCTGCGTGCTGTGGTGGTGGGGGGCGCTCCCGTTCCAGAGGAACTGACTCGACAGTATCGCAGTCGTGGTGTTGCGGTGATACAGCGATACGGTTTGACGGAGGCCGCTCCACTTGTTACAGCCTTGCCTGCAGGGGCGCCTGCTGACAAACAGATGACGGCAGGCTTGCCGGCGATGTTTGGCGATCTGCGTTTGCGAGGCGAAGGCGGTCTGGTCGATCAGCCTGGCCAGATCGGGGAGATCGAGACAATCGGCCCGAATATCATGCAGGGATACTGGATGCGTGATCGGGAGACACAAGAAGTCCTGCCTGAAGACGGATGGTTGCGCACCGGAGATCTGGGCACGATTGATGGGGACGGATATCTGACCGTAGTGGGTCGCAAGAAAGATATGATCATCACGGGTGGTGAAAATGTCTACGCAGCCGAAGTCGAAGCCAGACTGGTCGAGAATCCGATGATTCTTGAGTCTGCAGTGTTCGGCATTGCGGACCCGAAGTGGGGCGAGACGGTCTGTGCAGTGATTAGCCTCAAACCCGGCTGCATGGCCTCCGAGGACGATGTCATCGATCATCTTCAGGGCAGGCTGGCTCGCTACAAGCAGCCCAGGCGCGTCATCTTTGTGGATATGTTGCCCAAAAATGGTTCGGGAAAGATCGATAAACTGACCCTTAAAAGGCAGTACGCCGAGCCAGTCGTTTCATAACGCTGGCGTGACGGCAACCGGTGTGTTGTCGCAAAGCACAGGGATCTCCTGCTGAATCATTCCAGCCTTGTCGGGCAGGTCGCCTACTTTGCCAAAGGTGGGGCCAGGCAGTATTGTCTGTCCTTCGAACAGTCCATCTGCTGAAGCTTGGTTTCGGCTTGCGAGTCACTCATGGAGTTGCGTCAACTGCGTTATTTTCTTGCGCTCGCTCAAGAGCTCCATTTTGGGCGAGCGGCCGAGAAGGTTCACATCGCACAATCACCGCTTTCGAGGCAAATCAAGCAGCTTGAAGACTCCCTTGGCGTCATGCTGTTTCGGCGTACCAGACACCATGTCGAATTGACCCCGGCGGGTCGGGCATTTATCCCGCAGGCACGGGCGGTTCTTGCAGCAACCGATCTCGCCCGCAGTGCTGCGCGCCAGGCTGACGCTGGCATGAGCGGGCGGATCTCGATTGGATATACCAACTCTGCGATTTACACCTCCTTTCCGGAGATTCTCGTGCGGTACCGGCGTACGTATCCTCAGGTACAGGTGCAGTTGTTTGACAGCATGCTCACGCCGATGCAGCTCGACGCCCTGGTGGACAGGCAACTCGACCTTGGGCATAGTGTGATCGAAACGCTGGTTATCGCCAGTCAGAGGTTGATGGTTGCCCTGCCAGCCGGGCATGCGATGGCTTGTTGCGATGAGATCGATCTGGCGCAGCTTGCGGGTCAGCCGTTTGTCATGTTTTCCAGAGGCCTGGACTCTGCCCTTGCGACGACCATGATGCGCGTATGCCATGACGCGGGGTTTCATCCGGACATCGTTCAGGAGGTGGGTGATATTCCGACCATGATCACGCTGGTTGCGCATGGCCTGGGGGTTGCACTGGTGCCATCTTCCGCAAGCCATATGGAGATCAAGGGGGCGGTTTTTCGTTCAATCAAAGGCGGGGGTCCAGTGCTCGAGATGGCGATGGCGTGGAACCGCAATATCGAATCCGCCCAGCGTGATCGGTTTGTAGAGATGGCCCGGTTGGTACTCACCGAAAAGGATCACGTGGGCGAATCCGCGTTGCCGGCCGGCGCTTGCTGATGCGGGCTTGAGCAAAGCTCCCCGGAACGTCTGCTCGCAGGGGCTTTGTGTCGCGGACGTTGCCGTGGAGGGGTGCGTCAGGGAGCAGGCCAGATGCCGGCCTCTGGCCGCAAGCCGTGATGGCTGGCGGACTCCCTGATAGGAGCGATTAAAGCGTTTGTCCTTTTTCCAGTACTCCGGCAGCAATCAAAGCATCGTTGAGCCATAGCGACTTGAGATTGCCCCGGTCCATATCGGCCATCCGGGCTTTCTCGGCATCGACCTTTCCCTGGGCTCGTGAGATGATGTCTGCAGCATTTTCTCGAGGAATTATCACAACGCCGTCGGCGTCGCCAACGACCAGATCGCCTGGGTTGACGGTCACGCCCGCGAGCGTGACAGACCAGTTGATACGACCTGCCAGGCCTTTTGTCGGACCGTTGGGATTCGTGCCGATCGCAAACACCGGAAATGTTCCGGCGCAGATTTCCTCGGAATCCCTGACTGCCGCATCGACAACAAAGCCGGCAATCCCGGATTTTTGTGCCTGTGTGCTCATCAGCGTTCCGCACAAGGCCATCGTTTCATCGGCTTTGCCGTCGACGACGATGACATCACCGGGCTGAGCCATCGCAATAGCCGCATGAAACATCAGATTGTCCCCAGGCCGTACTTCTACGGTAAATGCCGGTCCTGCCACTTTCATATGGGGTGCCAGCGCCTTGATGCGGGCACCGAGCGCACCTCGTCGGCCTGCCACATCAGCAAGAATGGCGGCAGGGAACTTGCTTGCTGCGGCGACCAGTTCTGGTTCGACTCTGACAATGTCACGGCGGATTGCTGGAAGTGATTGGCTGCTCATAGGGACTGGTGCTCCGTTTCTGGATGGGTCGGAATCGTTAGATCATGTTGCAGAATCTTACCTGAACGACCGCAAAGCTTCGTGCCAGCAATCTGGCGGCGAGGCAACTTGCGAGTCAGGCCTGTCGGGTGTGTGCGAAGATAAATTAACTTCAGACAGCCGGTGTGCTTATCGGGGTTGCTGGCCTGTGAGCTCAGTTGAAGACTCGTGACTTGGGGGATGGTTGTCTGATCAGACGAAGCAAAAACCCTGAGAACCGATTGAGTCAACCCCGACCAGTCACATAAGATCAGTTCATCTCCAGAACAACACTTTGAGCGTCGAGCATGAAATCTCAAGAACAGCCATGGATCAGCCCCAGTGCCGAAGCGGTCCGTCAACAGATTCACTCCTTGTTGCTGGCATGGGGTATGAGCGAGACGCAGGCCCGCGTGAGCGCCGATGTGATGGTGGACACGGATCTGTCCGGTGTGGACTCCCACGGCATTTCGATGCTGATGGACTACAACAAGTCCCGACTCAATGGCCGTTTGAACCTCAATGCGACACCCCGGGTGGTGCGCGATCTGGGTGTGACCGCCCTTCTGGATGCGGATGCGGGTCTGGGGCACGCTGCTGCAGTCATGGGCATGGAAATGGCGATTGAACGGGCCAGACTCCATGGTGT
>CAZBIN010000050.1:0-3208 GCA_964491995.1 uncultured Orrella sp. | reverse complement strand
ATTCCCACCACTTCGGTGCTGCAGGCTATTACGTTCGTATGGCAGCAAGCCAGGGATTCCTGGGTTTTTGTACCAGTTCGACGCGATCAATCAATACGGTACCGACCCGGGGAACCATTCCTGTACTTGGAACCAATCCCATTGCATTCGCAGCACCTGCGTCTCGCAATCCACCCTTTGTGCTGGATATGGCAACCAGTAGCGTGGCAGCCAACAAGGTCAAAGTGTATGAGCTGCGCGGGGATCCAATACCGGCAGGCTGGGTTCTGGATGAGAACGCCGAACCGGTCACCGACTCGACGCATGCGATGGACATTCTGTTTCGCCGACCCAAGGACATTGGTGGCGGCCTTGCGCCGCTCGGTGGTACACCGCAGATGAGCAACCACAAGGGATACGGTCTGGCGATGATGGTCCACATCCTCGCAGGCACACTATCCGGATCGTCTTTCTCGCCTATCAGAAACAGAACTCAGCGTCCCGAGGATCCCGATAATCTGGGACACTTCTTTTGTGCAATCGATCCAGCGGCGTTTCGTGACCCTGATGAGTTCAAGCAAGATCTCGATGATGTGATCGATCTGCTTCATGACACGCCATCGGCCGATCCTGATCAAAAGGTGCTGGTGCACGGTGATCCGGAAGAACAGAGCAGACAGACACGCATGGCCAGCGGTATTCCGATTCCACCAGCCCTGGCTCAGCACGTTAGAAACCTCTGCGAACAGGCAAACGTAGCCTACCTGCTTGGCTGAGTTTGACGAGCCCGCCGCCATGTGCAGGATCCCGTTGGACTGGATACGTTCATCCCGGCAGAAAAGCTTCGTACCCTTCGGGGCTGCGGGGCCCGAGTCAGTCGCGTGGAGTTTGAACGATTCAAGGAGTCGTACGTGTTCGCCACGGAGATCGCGGAGGCGCTTAAAACAACCTCCAGGAAAGTTAGCGCGTTGTTGTCAGAGCAGGGAATTGTTCCAGCATCTGGTCAAGGGTTGGAGAAGTGTGGGAAGATGTTCTATGCACGTAGCCGAGAGTTACTGGATTTTTTAGCAACTTTTAACGTTTCTCTTCCAAGTGCAGATTTCGCAGCAATTGACCCTGCTTCCCGTTGACTGTTGACCAATCGAACGCTCGTGTGCTTTCGGGCTACTTTCGGCCAATTTCGGTCGTTTTCTGGCGCAGCACTCAAACGATGTTGCTCGGCAACAGATGGATTGGTTATCCATACACTTCTAGTGCGACCATCATTTCTACCAAGGTCTAACAAAGTATATCCAAGTATATGATCATTGTGATATATTTGCTTATATATTCTTAGAAAGAGGTATATTGTGGATCCTGTACGCAACCCTTTTGCACCCGGCGCAGGTAGCAGACCGCCTGAGCTTGCTGGGCGGCAGGCTATTATCGAGGATGCGCGTATCGCGATTGAGCGTGCTTTGCTCTGCAAACCCAGCCGTTCTCAGATGTTTTTGGGACTACGTGGCGTAGGCAAGACCGTTCTTCTTAATACTGTCGAGAACATGGCCACGGACCGTGGCCATCTTACTTCCAGTATCGAGGCCCCGGAGAACAAACCGTTGGGAGAACAGCTATTACCACGGATACATCAGGTATTGCGCAAGCTCTCTGTCATCGAGAACGCCAAAGCCAAAACGTACGACGCAATGCGGGCGTTAAGGTCATTTGCTTCTGTGTTCAGGTTGGAATATGGCGATATGGCAATTGCTGTGGATCCCGAAGTGGGGGTTGCAGATAGCGGCGACTTGGAGAACGATCTTCCCGAACTGTTCGTGCGTATCGGCGAAGCTGCCAAGGCTGCCGGGAAAGCTTGGACACTTCTGATCGATGAAGTTCAATATCTCAGCGAGAAGGACTTGGCAGCTCTGATCGTTTCACTGCATAAAATTAATCAAAAAGAGCTGCCAGTCCTCTTCTTTGGGGCTGGATTGCCACAGGTTGCAGCTCTGTCAGGGGATGCAAAATCGTATGCAGAAAGATTGTTTCACTATCCGGAAGTTGGCGCCCTTCCAGAGAAGGATGCTAAGGCCGCGATCCGTCAACCCATATCGGAGGAAGGGGCTAAGATTGACGATGACGCCTTGGCAGAAATCTTTGCAAAGACAAAGGGTTATCCCTACTTCCTACAGGAATGGGGCCATCAATCTTGGAATCTTGCCAGGGGTGACACGATCACCCTTAACGATACACAACAGGCGGAAAAGGCAACACTCGCGCGCTTGGACCAAGGATTTTTCAAAGTACGTTTTGATCGCCTGACACCGAAAGAGCGTGAGTATGTGATTGCTATGGCAAAGCTGGGGAACGGTCCTTATCGTTCATCGGATATCGCTGATGCTCTGGGTGAAACCCCGCAAAGCCTTGGTCCGCGCCGTGCACAAATTATCAGCAAGGGGATGATTTATAGCCCCTCGCATGGAGATGTAGCATTCACCGTTCCAATGTTTAATGATTATCTGCTTCGCAATCTGGCGAATCTTGGCTGAACAGACGTTTTTGACTGAGATTGTCGGGCATCGGCCAATCACGTCTGGTCTGCGCAAAGTGTCATTGAGCGGCCAAGTGCAGATGGCAGTGCCCGAAAATATGCAGGTTGCTGTGCAGAAGCTACTAAGCAAGCCGACTCATGATGGTATCGTTTCTTGGCTGGGCAAGTTGATTTTAGATTAAACCTAACTTGGCAACGATAGGGCCTTACTCTCAACGAATGTCCGCAATGGGGCTTGGATTCAAGGGTTGAAGCGGACAATCTCCCTGGGCCAAGTTAAAGTTAAAGTTAAAGCGACTGCCTCGATTACTCTTCGATAACCTCCCGTTCAAGTTGAAGGGGAAAGGTGGTCAGCGCAAGATTTGCACCCAATTAGGAAAATCTAAAATATTGAGACAGGACGACCAAAACTGTCTCATTCTACGTTTCTAACGTATTGATTTTGAAAGTTGCGAATCTAAGTTGAAATCGGAACCTACACCATGAAAGCGGTGGGCTGTCTAGTGCTGCCACTGCGGCTGCTTACTGCGTTACTGCTGCGCGGTAGGCTTTAAGGGGTGCGCCCTTGACCATGAGGCGTAACAGATACCGGTATTGCTCTGGATCGTAGTCTGCGTTGGCCTGGTGCATGACGGCCTGATTGTCCCAGATCACCAGATCACCGACTTGCCAGCGATGACGGTACTCATAACGCGGGTTGAT
>CAZBIN010000049.1:14406-15616 GCA_964491995.1 uncultured Orrella sp. | reverse complement strand
CGCCGACACATGGCCGCAGGCCGGGCACGTCCGGCTCGTGTTCTGCGTGTTATGTTCGCAAGCCATTCGGGGTGTGTACACTGGAAAGCCCCTGAGTGATACTAACAACCGAGTAAGCGGCGGCTTGTCTGGCTTGTGGTGCGGATGTTTGCTCTCGCTCTCTGGCTGGCGGTCTGTGGTTTGAGGTCTGCAGGGTGCGCGAAACAATAAGTGACCACAACACTGCAGCGGACGTTACGCAACCAGAAAGAGTCACGAGCACGGGATACTTGCAAGTAATTGCCAGTTGCGACGCTGCCTCTCCACAAGAGATGCTTCGCGGACTTGGTCGAACAGCAACGGGAATGATTTACTGATGACAAGAGATGCGATAAATCGGAATTTCGAAATTTTTGCAGTGTTGCTGTTTTCAGTTTCTGTGTTTTTGTGGAAGCCAGGGATTTACGTATCATCCGGCGTCATCATTTCCTACATGCTGGTGCGAGCTGCCACTGATGCAACCTACTGGAGGGCGTTGCGAGACTCCCAGGTCATGCGAGTCAGCATGGCTTTGTTTGTCTTTGGGCTCATTACATCTGCAATAGCCATGCATCAGGCTGATGACTTTCTCTGGATGGCGAGAAAGACGCTTTTCTTGCCAGTTGCGGGATTCATGTTTCTTTCACTCAAGGAAACACGAAACAGAAGGGCTGCGCTGACTGGCTTGTTGTCCGGGTTCTGGATCGCAGCGATCATCACAATTGCAGAAAACTGGACAATTATCGGGAGAGACTTTGTTGTCGGAACATGGCCCAAAGGAACCTGGGATACATTGCTTGGCCTGTTTTTTGTATTTCTGTTCCTTTTTCTGGTGGGTCGAAAGCACGGGTTTTTGAGCAAGCTCCTGATCGGAGTTTCTGCCATCTGTGCCTTTGTGCTTCTTCTGTTTGCGGGTGGAAGAGCGCCTGTTCTGGCAGGCATTTTTGCTGTTTTTGTGTATCTGGTTCTCTTCAAGGCCAACCTGAGGGTTCTTGTGGCGGTTTTAGCAGTTGCTGGCGCTCTTGCCGCTGTTTCAGTTTCGCTGTTTCAGGATAAGGCCGAGTTCGTCACACAGCGACTCTTGAGTGTTACCCACATCGAGGATGGCTCAAACTGGATCCGGTTAAAACTCCCGCAGATCGGTTACGAGCACATTAAGCACATGGCAGCCAATCAACCGGTTGCTTTGCTT
>CAZBIN010000049.1:0-14396 GCA_964491995.1 uncultured Orrella sp. | reverse complement strand
TCATATCGAGTTTTTTGAAACCCTTCCATTCGACGAAGATGACCGGAAAAGGCTGAAGGCGGATGGCTATCCTACGGGTGATGTCCACAACAACTATATCGACAGCACACTACGGCACGGACTTTTGTGGACGTTTGCCGCCTTTGCTTATCTTGTCTGGCTTACAACCCGGTTCAAGGTGGGTTACGTTTTGGCCAATCCTGCGCCTTTTGCATTGCTTTTGTACATGCTGGTTCTGGGAATGGTCTACACCGTCTTGCCACATTTTGCGACTTTCTTCTTTGTGCTTTTCGTCGCACTGTTTGTCACAAAGTCAGCAAATGAAGGCGAGATAGAACTCGGATACTCAAAAGCAGCGGGCTAAGGCATCCTCTCCCGGCGAGATGGGCCGATCGCTCAGGTCGATCAGTCGCTTTCCACCACAGTCAAAGACGTCAGTGCCTCGCAGGGTAATGACCACATGCGCGAGATTGCGTGGCTTTTGTTGTCACTTCTTGATGCGCAGACTTTGATAATCAGGGCAGGGTGGCGGTGATGACAGACAGGTGACTGCGCAGCACCTTGATCCCACATGTTTGCCGTGCATTCGCCTGTGTTGTCAACCCAGCTTGATGAAGATCGCGTGACCGTTCAGGTTGTGAATAAAACGCATTCCAGGCATCTGCCGAAGCTCCTCGCAGTACTGGGTCACACCTTCGCAGCCTCCGAAACCGAAGTCGTCAAAGACAATCATTCCCCCGGGCGAAAGTCTCGGAAGACACCACTCGATAATGTCTTTGCTGGATTGATATACGTCAACATCGCAATGCAGCAATGATATCTTTCCAGGAATCTCATGGGCTGTATCTTCCGGGAAAATTCCCTGTAGAAGTTTGGCGTTATCCAGACCCAGCGTTTTGAGCAGATCTCTGACCAAGGCAATCGAGGTGTCCGCATGCTCCCCGCCAGTGTATCGAGTATCTTTGGTCCCGGCCTTGACCACGCCGGTAAACGTGTCCGCCAGAAAGACTCTTCTGGAGGGTGTGTCTTTGACCGCTTGCGCCAGTATGGCGCCAGTGCCACCCCGCCAGACACCCACCTCCAGAACATCACCATCGATATTGTCTAGCTGCCTGGCCAGACTCCAGAGTTCATAGCAACGATAAATGTCGACCAGGGTATTGCCTTTGATCTGCTGATAAAGCGTCATGAACTCTTTATCGTTGAACCACGGGGAGTAGGTGGCACCTGGACGTACCTTCGAGTGTTTGAAGTCTGACGGTGGGTTGCTCCAGATCTGTGACTTACCGCCTCGGAACAGATTCTTAATGACAGATTTGAGTCCCATGAGTTGCTCCTGAACAAAAAAACCTTCGAAACCCATGTTTGATGTCATGCCTTGCAGGCAGCTCGATCAAAGGCGTATTTCTGGTTTTGTGACTTCCAAGTACATTCCAGTCGGAACGTTCTTGTGTTGACCAGCGCCAGACTCTACCACCCTGTCGAGCTTTTTTCCACTTTGCGCGGCCGCAGTAGCTAACATGTGCGCTCGGTGCCGTCTCAGGGTCGCTTCAGTGTCGTCTCCAGGCAGGCCCATAAGTCGACAGCCACAGCCCTGCACCCACCGTCATCATGCCAGCGCTCACACCTGCAAAAACGCCGACCAGTCCAAACCCGATGGCAGTGCTGAGCGCACCGATGCCCCACACGAACAGGAATCGCAGGATGCCGACGAGTACCGGAATACGCATGTGTCCCGTTCCCTGGGAGGCGAAATAGAGTACCTGGCCCGCAACAAAAACACCGTACAAGGGGGCCACGACCTGCAGGTAAGACGCCCCATATGAAAACACCGCAGGATCTTTGGTAAACATGTCGAGCCATAACCCGGGCCAGATCCCAAGTGCAATCCCCACTGGAGCGACCAGCGCTAATGAAACGCCTGCACCGAATCGTGCCAGACCGCGGGCGCGCTCGTGACGCTGCGCACCGATGTTGATCCCCACAGCAGTCGTCAGTGCGCCACCGATACCAAATGCAATCGGAACCAGCATCAGTTCAAGCCGACTGCCCAGACCATAGCCACCGAGTGCCTGCTCGCCATAGCGTCCGACCATCCCGGTGACCACCACAACAGAAAAGACGATGGTCAGGCTGTTGATCATGCCCAGACCACCGACGCGCATGATGGCCTTGAAGGCCGACACGTCGATTCGTTGAGGCCGCAGCACAATGGGCAGGCGACCTCGCAGCACGTGAATGAGCAGGGCCAGTCCGGCCAGTCCCTGACACAAGACGATCGAGACTGCAGGTCCCAGCAGCCCAAGGTCAGGAAACGGACCGATGCCGAGTGTGAGGCATCCCGACAGGATGGTTTGAGCAACGGTTGACACGGTCAGAACCCGGGCTGGTGTGCGCATGTCAGCGCAGCCGCGGCAAATCGCGAACATCGAAAAGAACAACCATGATGCGCCGGCAGCACCAAACGCCACGGCCGCGTAGGCCACTGCCCCATCGAGCGTTGCGCCACTGCCGCCAAGCAGCGCAAAAATCGGTCGGGCGAACAGTAGAAATATCAACATAAAGATCAGTGACGTCGTGGCAGCGATCATCAGCGCATGCCAGGCAATCACACTTGCACGATTTGCGTCACCGGCCCCAAGCGCACGCGACAGCGATGATGCGATGCCCCCGCCGATGGCACCATTACCAAACATCTGCATCAGCATCTGGAACGGGAACACCAGTGCAAGACTGGCCAGCGCTGCTGTACCCAGTTGCCCCACGAACCAGGCATCGGCGATTGTGACGATGGTAATAAGGGCGTTCGAGAAAACATTGGGCAGCGACAATCGCCATAGCACGGCGCCAGGCGAGGCGTTCAGCGCCAGTTCAACGTTCGATGTGCGGCTCAAACCGACGTTCCTGCATTTTTTAGGAGCGTGATTCTTGTCATTGTCTTTAATGTCCTTCGAACGCCGTCGCAGCGAAAGTGCTCAGCCCGAGACGGTGCAGCCGCTGCATCCCGCCAAGATCTGGCAGGTCGATGGCAAACGCACATTCGACAATTTCGGCCCCAAGTTTGCGCAACAGAATGGCTGCCGCCTCGGCAGTGCCCCCTGTTGCAATCAGATCATCAATCAGCAGAACCTTTTGTCCCGTTTTGATGGCATCGACATGAATCTCGATGCGGTCGCTACCATACTCGAGTTGATAGTCCTGACCCACTGTCGGTGCAGGAAGCTTTCCTTTTTTGCGGACTGGAACAAATCCTGCACCGAGGGCGTAGGCCAGCGGTGCTCCGAGGATAAAGCCTCGCGCTTCGATGCCTGCCACAACGTCGATTTCCATCGTGCGATAACGGGCCACAAGCTCTCTGATCAGAAGTTGAAATCCGATCGGATCCTTCAGCAGAGTCGTGATGTCACGGAACATTATGCCTTGTGCAGGGTAGTGTTCGATGGTTCTGACTCTGGACTTGAGTGACATGGTGCACGCTCTATAGGGCAGGGGGTGGGGCTGCGTTGTTGCTGTAGGTGGCAATGTCGCGATGACTCGAGTTTCATTACGGTTGCGACTGAATTGCTGATCCTCAAACTGGTTGACAAGCCAATTGTACGGAGCGGCACGATGTCTGTGGAAATGATTTCTCTGCAGACCGGCGCGCGCGGATAGAATCAGATGATAGGCCAACCCTTGTTTTTGAGCTGATGGGCAATTCTGACGCAACCCCTGCCGCACTGATTGATTCACGTTACGCTTTCTGGCGCCTTGTAGCCGCCTTGTTTGCGATGGTCATGGGCGGCAGTTGCATATACGTCATATCAGTTGTCATCCCCTCTGTGCAGGCAGAGTTTGGAGTGTCTCGCTCGGACGCATCCTTGCCCTATATGTTGCTAATGATCGGTTTTGGGGTTGGCGGTGTCTACATGGGCAAGGTCGTAGATCGTTGGGGTGTCAGTCGTTCCTTGTTGATTGGTGCAGTCGGCATTCTGGTGGGTTTTGTCTGGGCGGGACTGAGCCAGAGTCTGCTGGGATTTGCCCTTGCGCATGGAATTTTTCTGGGGTTTCTGGGGGTGTCGGCGACTTTCGCACCTCTGGTTGCAGATACCTCGATGTGGTGGAGTCGCTATCGCGGAATTGCGGTTGCGGTTTGCGCGAGTGGCAACTACCTGTCGGGGGCGATCTGGCCCAATCTGGCTCAGTGGGGTGTTTCTGCGGTGGGGTGGCGTGAGACCTACATTGCCATGGGCGTGGTCTGTGGGTTGAGCATGGCGCTACTTTCACTATTCTTGAAGCGCCGCGCGCCGAGTTCGCCGATTGATACGTCAGCCATGGCCGCACGCGACACGGCGGCCAGACTGAGACCGTTTGGTTTGTCCGTGGGCAACGCACAGGCATTGCTGATCGTGGCAGGACTGGCCTGTTGCGTGGCAATGGGCATGCCTCAGGTGCATATCGTTGCTTACTGTGTGGATCTGGGTTACGGACCGGCCCGGGGCGCCGAGATGCTTTCGCTCATGCTCGCCTGCGGCATTATCAGCCGGCTCGCGTCGGGTTTGATATGCGACCGGATCGGTGGTGTGCGAACGCTACTGCTAGGATCTGTCTTGCAGGCCTTGGCGCTGATGTTGTTTTTGCCCTTTGACGGGTTGGTGTCTCTTTACGTTATTTCTGCGGTCTTCGGTCTGTTTCAAGGTGGCATCGTGCCTGCATATGCCATTATCGTCAGGGAACATTTTCCGCTGGCGCAGACAGGGCGCAGGGTTGGTGCGGTGATGATGGCTACCATGCTTGGCATGGCGCTGGGGGGCTGGCTCTCGGGAAAGATCTTCGATCTGACCGGCTCTTACGAGGTGGCGATGATCAATGGGCTGGCCTGGAATGGTGTGAATCTTTTGATTGCTTTCTGGCTGCTGTGGCGCTTGCGCCAGATATCGTCGGCATACCCCAAGGCTGTGAGTGCTTAGCCATCCACAGCGATTCGAGTGCCAGTGGCGTGCAAGACGACGAGCGCCTTTGTGATCCCACTTTCTGCGATTGATAGACGCCAGATGGTTCTCGCGTTAGAGTGTTTCAATGACTGTCAATCAGTCACCTTTCTCTTGTGCAGCTTCTATCGGCACGAAGCATTTTTGGCATCGGTTGAAAAGGGTTGTCACTGTTGACAGTTATTTTTTCAGGAGAGGAGAGTGCAATGGCGAACTACAAGATTGAGAATGTTGAAGGAATTGGTGCTGTCATTGGTGAGAAGCTTCGCCAGGCCGGTGTTTCAGATACAGATGGATTGCTCAAAGCCTGTCAAACCCCTGCCCAGAGAAAAGATCTGGCAACCAGAACGGGTCTGACCGCCAGGCAGATTTTGACGTTCGCCAATATGGTTGATCTGTATCGGATCAAGGGGGTCGGCTCGGAGTATGCCGAGCTGCTCGAAGCTGTGGGTGTGGATACCGTGCCCGAACTCGCGCAACGCCGTGCGGACAACCTCACCAAAGCGATGGCGGATCTCAACACCACCAGAAAACTGGTCAGACGTGTGCCAAACGAAACAGAGATTGCCAAGTGGATCGAACAGGCCAAGGGACTCGGTCGTACGCTGGAGTACTGAGTGTTGAACTGGGTGGCAGAGCACGTACAAGGCTCGGTGGCAGAGGTCTGTCCCAACGGCCAGGCCATACCCATCAAATTGTTCTGACCGACACCAGCAATGCCGCAGAGAATGCCGCTGATTGATATACGTCAACTGACGCTGGCTTGGTGTATGCACGCGACGGATGCTTCACTCACAATAGAAAATGGTCATCCATCAGGCAAAATAAAATATACTTAGCCTTGATGGGTAAAACGGTATGAGCAGTTTGTCACCGATAAAGGTTCTGTTTCTGAAAGGGGTACGACGATGGGTGCGATGATGAAAGCAGCGGTGTTTGTTGAACCAGGCCGTATTGAGGTGGTCGACAAGAAGATTCCGGATGTTGGACCCAATGACGCATTGATCCGGATCACCACCACGACCATTTGTGGCACGGATGTTCATATCCTTAAAGGAGAGTATCCGGTTGCAAAAGGCCTGACGGTAGGTCATGAGCCCGTGGGCGTGATCGAGAAACTGGGTAGTGCAGTTCAGGGTTATCAGGAAGGGCAGCGCGTGATTGCGGGTGCCATTTGCCCGAACTTCAACTCATACGCGGCACAGGACGGGGTGGCGTCTCAGGATGGCAGTTATCTGGTTGCCAGAGGGCTGTGTGGTTGCCATGGTTACAAAGCGACCGCTGGCTGGCGGTTTGGCAACATGATCGATGGCACCCAGGCCGAGTATGTGCTGGTTCCCGATGCTCAGGCCAATCTTGCTCCCGTACCCGATGGCCTGACCGACGAGCAGGTTCTGATGTGCCCGGACATCATGTCTACCGGCTTTAAGGGTGCAGAGAACGCCAATATCAGGATCGGCGATACCGTCGTGGTTTTTGCGCAGGGGCCGATCGGTTTGTGCGCAACAGCAGGTGCCCGTTTGCTGGGTGCGAGCACAATCATCGCTGTTGACGGTAATGATCATCGTCTCGGTATCGCAAAACAGATGGGTGCCGATGTGACGCTTAATTTCAAGAACTGCGATGTGATCGAAGAAGTCATGAAGATCACGGGAGGTCGTGGTGCGGATTCGTCGATCGAAGCCCTCGGAACGCAACAGACATTTGAATCGGCGCTGCGGGTGCTCAAACCGGGTGGAACCCTTTCGAGTCTGGGTGTTTATTCGAGTGATCTGACCATTCCTTTGAGTGCTTTTGCAGCAGGGCTGGGTGACCACAAGATCCTGACTGCTTTGTGCCCTGGTGGCAAAGAGCGTATGCGCCGTCTCATGGAAGTCGTCAACTCTGGCAGGGTCGATTTTGGGGTGCTTGTGACGCACGAGTACAAGCTTGAGAATATCGTTCAGGCATATGACCTCTTCGCCAATCAGCGCGATGGTGTGTTGAAGATCGCGATCAAGCCCTGAGTCGGATGACAGAGCATCAGGCTCGTCCCTTCCGTTTCGGCGGGGGCGAGCACGCTTGAGTGCGGCACGGGCCATCTGCCTTGTTTTCAAGCAAGCGGTAGCAGAGGGTGCCTTGCCTGTTGCCGGTGCGGGTCTCGGTCTTTGCTCGGCGTTGATGTTGGGTGTGACGTCGAGCGGGCGACGCTTCGTGTCACAAAGTTTCGTCTGCGATAATTCCAGCTTGTTTCAAACCCGAAGGCTCATTTTGACAGCAAGAAACAGTTGTCCCGTTTGCAGAGATCCTGCAGATCCTTTGACGCGCGTTGGGCGCTCTCGACGCGAGCGGTATTTACTGTGGTCGAGCCGTCGTTATCAATGCTTTCGATGTGGCCGCGTTTTTCTGAAGCTTTTTGGGCGGCTGATTGCCCGTCCATTTTCCCAGCGTTAGCGTCGGGCTGCGTACGGATTTGTATCCATCGAACTCCATCAGCATCGAATCTGGGCACGAAACCGAAGCATCGACCCGGATCTGACCCGTGTGCTCCGCACGTTCTCATTCGTTGATCTATTATTTCCTGGCTTCGTGAGCAGGCGATCGTGCTCCTTGTCCGGGCTTGCTCTTGAGGGCAGTCCATGCCGGATCGACTGATCGAGTGGGTACCAAGATGAGAAAACAGTGGAATTTCTTTTGCTCGTCGAGCTGTGCAACGGTTCTGCGCAGTTTTGTGTGGCTTTTGCTGTTGTGGCCGATCAAGGGCATGACCTTGCCAGATGGATTTGTTGACATTGATGATCACATTCCTGGCATCGTCATCGAGTTGCGCTACGCAGGCGAAGACAACTTCATGGGTGTCCCGGTCGAGGGCTATGTCTGCGAGCGTGCGGTGCTGTCCGAACAGGCAACCCGGGCCCTGAGAAATGTTCAGCAGGATTTGATTCCCTTTGGCCTCGGACTGAAGATATTTGATGCGTATCGGCCTCAGAGGGCAGTGAACCATTTTGTGCGCTGGGCTCAGGATGTCAGTGACACTCGCCGCAAAAATCAGTATTACCCGGATGTCGACAAGAATGATCTGTTCAAGCTTGATTACATTGCGCTGCGATCGGGTCACAGCAGGGGGAGTACGGTGGATCTCACGTTGGTATCACGGGATGATGGAAAGGAACTGGACATGGGGTCGGGTTTCGACTTCTTCGGCGTCGAGTCCTGGCCTGATTATCCGGACATTGGTGCACAGCAGCGAGCCAATCGTCTTTTGTTGCAGCAGTTGATGACAAAACATGGTTTTTTGCCGTATCCCAGAGAGTGGTGGCATTTCACACTCGCTCAAGAACCCTTTCGAGAAACCTATTTTGATTTTGTGGTTTGCCCGGCGAGCCAGGCAAGTTGCGATTAGCGGTTGCTCATCGCCCTTTTCTGTGTCTTAGGCACTCTATGTCATCTTGTGGCTAGTGGTGAGCCATGAATGTGATGAGTACGCACTGCAAGTGCGCAGCCAAGGTCGCAAAAGCCTCGATGACGTCCGCCTGGTGAGCGGACAGACACCTCTGGGCCTATGCATCTATTTGATCAAGATCAATCGGGGTCGTATCAGGATTTCGTTAAAAAAATTGTCATGAAATCGGTGTAATATCCCACAGCCGCAAGTGTCAACAAGCAACCGTTGCGCCTTGACGACGGGGGCAAGGCTTTATGTCTGACGCTGCGCTCCATTCTTTGCGGTTCAATCGACAAAGCGTTATAACAATCTTCGTAGCATACCTTTGCTGCTCAATCTCCAGGACACAGAATGTTCCAGACCATATTGCATGCTTTGGTGCCGGTCGCCGTGGTAGTGCTGCTCGGCTATTTCGCCGGACGCGCAAAAGTCGTCAATCCTGATGGTGCCAAGTGTCTTTCAACGGTTGTGGTCAATTTTGCGCTTCCTTGTGCGCTTTTCGTTTCGATCTTCAACTTCAGCCCGAGTCAGTTTGAGAATATTCCTTATGTCATCACACTGTTGGTCGGGATCAGTCTGCCGTTTTTCGTGGCGTTGTTTCTGGCCGTTGTAGTCTGGAAAAAGCCAGCAGGTGAAGCCGCACTGTTTGGAAGTAACAGCGGTTTTCCGGACATGGCTTATTTCGGTTTGCCAGTGATTTTGACGGTGTTGGGAAATCAGGGGATGTTGCCGATCATTGTTGGCAATATCATTACCAGCATCATCATCATCCCGGTTGTGATGGCGATGTTGAACAAAGGTCAGACCTCGGAATCATCGTCCGGGCTGAGTATTATTCTTTTGAACACAATCAAGCAGCCGGTGGTCTGGGCGCCGTTGCTGGGCCTCTGCCTGGTGCTGATCGGTGTCAAGCTGCCGGTGCTCGCAACCGATTCTCTCAAACTGCTTGGAGGGGTCTCGGGTGGCCTGGCATTGTTTACGCTGGGCATATTGCTGTCGTTTCTGACCCCCAGAGTGGATTCGCAAGTGCTGGTTGTGGTCGTCCTGAAGAATTTGATCATGCCCGCTCTGGTGTTGTTGCTGGCGCTGTTTTTCAAGCTTGATCCAACGCTTGCCAAGGGCGCGGTGATCATCACGGCCTGTCCGGCAGCGACCATGGGCGCGATGCTCAGCTCACAGTTTGGGGTTGCTCAGGACAAGATTCCCGCACAGATTCTTGCCAGCAATGTGGTTGCGATCTTCACGATGGCGATGTGGATATTCATTGCAGAGAAGGTTTTTTGACCCCGCGGATGCATCGATTTGCAAGGTTGGGAATTGCGCTGCCAGTCTTTTTGCTTCAAGTGACTGACGATTGCGCGCAAGCAGGACAGAACACCATTGACCGATAAATTTTATTGAGGAAACTGTGCCGTGACTGACGTAAGAAAAGAATCAGACAGCCTTGGCGTTGTCGAGGTGCCTGGCGACAAGCTATGGGGTGCTCAGACACAGCGCTCACTTGAGCATTTCAGCATCGGACGGGATCTGATGCCACGCGAAATGATCACTTCCTACGCCACCCTCAAAAAAGCGGCGGCAAATGTCAACCACGCCAGCGCTCGCTTGCCCGATCAGCAGCATGATCTGATTGTCAAGGTGTGTGATGAAATTCTGGCGGGACAGCACCACGACATGTTTCCGCTGCACGTGTGGATGACGGGCAGTGGTACGCAGTTCAACATGAACGTCAACGAGGTCATATCCAACCGTTGCTGCCAGATCGCGGGAACAGCGCTTGGCAGCAAGACGCCGGTGCATCCCAATGATCACGTCAACATGGCTCAGTCATCCAATGACTCGTTTCCATCAGCGATGTACATCGCGGCGGCTGTCAACACCACAGAGCGTCTGATCCCGGCGGTCAAGGCGCTGCGTGACGCGATGAACGTCAAGGTGCAAGCCTGGAAAGACATTGTCAAGATTGGTCGTACGCATATGCAGGATGCCACGCCATTGACGCTGGGTCAGGAATGGTCAGGTTATGTCGGAATGCTCGACGATGGCCTGGCCCGGATCGACGATGCGCTCAAAGGGGTCTATCACCTTGCGCTGGGCGGGACGGCTGTCGGGACTGGTATCAACGCAGCACCTGGGTTTGATGTCGACGTCGCCAAGGAAATTGCCAGACTGACCAGCCTGCCATTTGTGACGGCACCCAACAAGTTTACGGTCCAAGGTGCACACGATGCGCTGGTTCACTTGTCGGGCGCCTTCAGAACCTTGGCCGTGTCGTTGTTCAAGATAGGCAACGACATCCGGCTGATGTCGTGCGGTCCGCGAGCCGGATTTGCGGAACTCAAGATTCCAGAAAATGAGCCAGGCTCTTCAATCATGCCGGGCAAGGTCAATCCCACTCAGGCTGAAGCATTGACCATGCTCGCCGCCCAGGTGATGGCCAATGATGTTGCGGTGGGTTTCGGTGGCGCTAGTGGGTACCTCGAGATGAATGTCTACAAGCCCTTGATTATTTTTAACATTACCCATTCGATTACGCTGATCACGGATGGCTGCACCAATTTCCGCAAGTTTCTGGTTGAAGGCACCGAGCCCAACCTGAAGAAGATCGGCGAGTATGTTGAGCGCTCGCTGATGCTTGTGACTGCGCTTGCGCCAGTCATTGGTTATGACAAGGCCTCAAAGATTGCCCATCATGCGATGGATCATGATTTGACGCTGAAAGCAGCTGCGCTTGAGCTTGGATTTGTTTCCGAGCAAGAGTTCGACAGAGTGGTGGATCCTGCCAAGATGGTGCATCCTTACGTTGCCAAAGCTGACTGATGTCGGTTAGCTTTGAGGCGCCCTGATTGAGGCAGTCTGAGTTCTGAACTTTATTTTGTTGCTGCAATCAGGTTTGCCGTGTCGGGGGATGTAGATGAAGGATGACCAGGGTTGGGACCTCGGCGGGACGGCCCTGTTCTGGGTCAGATGCCTGTCGGCAGGGTGTGTATTTGTTAGCAGTGCGGCTTTTGCGCAAGGCTCGGTGACCCTTTATGGCGTTGCGGATGTGGGGCTGTATTACAGCAATGTCTCGCAACCGGCTCAAGGCGCAACCCCCGCTCGACAGGGCACCCAGATCGGCATCTCCTCGGGCGGTCAGAGTGGTTCACGTTTTGGTTTGAAGGGCGTTGAGCCGCTGTCCAGTGGACGAGACGTGGGCTTTGTACTCGAAGGCGGGATCAATCTTGCCCAAGGCACCATGGCTCAAGGTGGTCTGGGTTTCGGTCGGCAGGCAACGCTGTGGCTTTCTGATCGTCAGCTTGGCAAGCTCGAAATGGGGCGCCGCGCCAACGTGGCATTCACTTACATGACCGCGATTGATCCGTTGGGTCTTGCGGGCTCTCAGGCGACGATGGGAGCATCTTTTGGCTCGGCGAATTCCGTACGGTATAACAATCTGGTGGTGTACCAGACCCCGACATATCGGGGGTTCCAGGCAAGCATCGGCTATTCGTTCAACACCGGTGCAACAGCGGTTTATGCCAACGGACCGTTTCAGAGCCAGCAGCCGGCCACCAGCTTTTTCGGATCAGGTGAGAATCTTCGTGCATTGACATCGGGTCTTCGATACCAGTCCGGACCCTTGCTGGTGATGGCGACCTACGATCAGGCTTATGGTGCTTCCACTGTTCAAAATCCGGCCGGTACTGTGATCACGGGCAATACAAACAAAGGTAGTCCAAAGGCCTGGATCCTCGGAGCCACATACGATCTTAAAGTTGTCAAACTCGCGGCCGCTTTCGGTCAGACCATTGGCGGTGCTTTTTTTGGGCAAGGGGCTGGCGCAGGTCAGTCTGTGGCGATGCCACTAGCGACAGCTACCCGTGGCGCCGGTATGCTGTTTGACCAGGGTTTGCAAACGCAACAGTACCTGATTGGTGGCACGATTCCTTTTGGCGAACGTGCCAGACTTGCGCTGTCCTGGCAGTTCATGCGTCCGGTAACAGGTTCTGTATCGGCCGATCCTTCTGCAACCCAGAGTATTGCCAGTGCAATGTATACCTATGATCTCTCCAGACGAACCAACATTTATATCTGGGGGTCCTATGGCAATAATTTCCAGACGATTCAAACCGCACGCACGACCGCTTTGGGTATGGGTGTGCGCCATCTTTTCTGAAAAAACAGATTTTGCCTGCATCAAGGAGAAGTAAATGAATGACACGAAGACGGGTGATATGACCCCCGATAGACAAGGTCTGACGGGATATCAGCTCATGCACGAGTCGAGCATGAACCGCGGCACAGCCTTTAGTTTGGAACAGCGTAAAAGTGCAGGGCTTGAGGGTCTGTTGCCGCCAGGGGTGGATACGCTTGAGATTCAGATGGCGCGGGCGATGACCCAGCTCGACATGCTTGACACGGATCTGCAACGCTATCTGTTCCTGATGGATTTGCAAAGTCGCAATGAAACACTGTTTTATGCTGTACTCATGTCAGACCCGGCCAGATTCATGCCTCTGGTCTATACGCCAACCGTTGGCGAAGCTTGCCAGAAGTTCGATCATGTCTTTCGAAGCGCCAGAGGCTTGTATCTGCCCATCACGGCCAGTGGGCGCTTGCATGAGTTGATGGCCAACTGGCCTCAAAAGGATGTGCGCTTTATTGTCGTGACCGACGGTGAACGCATTCTGGGCCTTGGTGACCTCGGTGTCGGTGGCATGGGGATTCCGATCGGCAAACTCGCGCTTTACACCGCCGTGGCGGGTGTGCCGCCCGAGCTGACGCTGCCCATCACGCTGGATGTCGGAACCAACAATCAGTCGCTTCTTGACGACCCGCTCTACCTTGGTCTGCGACAGCCCAGGGTGCGTGGTCAGCAGTATCACGATTTTATTGATGAGTTTGTGCAGACGGTACAGCGTCTCTATCCCAAGTGTTGTATTCAGTGGGAGGATTTTGCGAATATCAATGCCGTACCGATTCTGGAGACTTATCGCAACCAGATCTGCACATATAACGATGACATTCAAGGCACTGCAGGCGTCGCTCTGGCGGGGATCTACGCAGCGTTGCGCATCACAGGGCAAAAGCTCACGGATCAGCGATTTCTCTTCATGGGGGCGGGGTCAGCAGCCACGGGCATTGCTGAACTGATCAGTCAGGCCATGGTCATGGAGGGAGCCAGTATCGAGCAGGCGCGTGGACAGAACTGGTTGTTTGATATCAATGGACTTGTTCAGAGCGCTCGAACCGATCTGGCCGATTTCCAGCAGCCATTTGCACATGCTCACGCTGCCTGCGCCTCCTTTGTCGATGCGATCAACTCGATCAGGCCCACGGCTATTGTTGGCGTGAGTACCGTGCCCAAGCTTTTCAACCAGGCCGTTATCGAAGCGATGTCAAAGATCAATGCCAGGCCGATCATCTTCCCATACTCCAATCCGACTTCACGGTCCGAGTGCACGGCCCAGGAAGCCTACCAGTGGTCAGACGGCAAGGCGATATTTGCCAGTGGCAGCCCGTTTGCACCTGTCAAGCTGGGCGATCGGGTCTATGTGCCCGGTCAGGGAAATAACGTGTACATCTTCCCGGCCATGGGCATGGCCGTTCTGGCGACGCAGGCGAGCCGGGTTACCGAGGAAATGTTCATTGTGGCTGCAAAAGCTGTTGCCGAACAGGTCAAGCAGGAAGATCTCGACACGGGCCTGATTTATCCGCCGCAGTCCCATATGTTCGAGGCCTCGTTGCACACCGCAACCTGCATCGCCGAGTATGTTTTTGACAAGGGTCTGGCTAGGGTCAAACGTCCAGCAGATGTCAAAGAGCATATCCGGGCCGTGGCCTACAAACCCTTGTACGCTGATTGACTTGCGATCTGCTGATCTCTCATTGTCTTGGGGATGGGGAGGTCAGCAGATCGTGATCTGAGGTGTGAGACGGTTTGCTTGAGATTGTCAAAGGTCGTTCGACAATCTTCGACATCACTGGCGATGGATCCAAAGTTGTCGTGACTCAGAGTG
>CAZBIN010000048.1:0-16002 GCA_964491995.1 uncultured Orrella sp. | reverse complement strand
ACGCTTTCTGGCTTCATCGCGCCATAGTCCATCGAGTGCGTCGAACAGGTTGAGTGGCGTTGCGGCATCCTGTAACAACTCGGGTACGACAAACGCCTGACTCAGGACGTTCGGCAGTCCCACCCATGGCACACTGGGACCCTTCTGGCCAGACTTGAGCGCCATGATGCGCCTCATCGTGCTCGAAAGGATGTAGCTGATGACCATTGGCCGTTTGAATAATGCGGTCTCTAGGGTAGCGGTTCCACTGGCAACCAGTGCAATGTCACATGCTGCCATCGCTTGCCAAGATACGGGCCATTGTTGCTGATCCTGGGTTTTGCTGGCTTGAAGAATTCGAAGGTTGGGTACGGGATATTTTTCAAGAATGGCTTCGAATTCGTGCCGACGAGCGTCGTTGACCATCGGAACAATGAACTGGGTCTCGGGCTCGCGCCTGGCAAACATTGCCGCTGTCTGCAAGAACACAGGGCTGAGCAAACGAACCTCCGAGCTGCGACTGCCTGGCAATATCGCCACGACCGGACCATCCGGGTGTAGCCCGAGACTTGGCCGAACACCCGCCTGATCAGGATCCGCCGGGATGGCATCGGCAAGCGGGTGTCCCACATAAGTGACCGGTATACCTTCCTTTTCGTATATCTCAACCTCGAAAGGGAAAAGCACCAGCATATGTGAAACCGCCTGACGGATCTGCTGGATTCGCTCGTAGCGCCAGGCCCAGATTGAAGGACCCACAAAGTGAACAGTTGGGACGCCCTGCCGACGCAGACGATGTTCAAGTCTCAGATTGAAATCTGGCGCGTCCACACCTAAAAACAAATCTGGTGGATGCATTGTCCAACGTCTGGCGACATCGTGGTAGATGCGTAATAGACGCGGCAAGGACTTCAGGGCGTCAACATAACCAAAAACGGACAGTGCAGCCATGGGATGCCAGATCTGCATACCAGCGCTCTCAAGCGCCGGGCCGCCAATTCCCTGCACGGTCAGATCAGTCAAGTGAGTTCTCAGGCCACCCATCAGGCGCGATGCGATCAGGTCTCCTGACGGCTCACCCGCGACCAGACCTAAACGCGTCATGAGCGAATGATGCCCCGACTGCTGCTGTCGAGAAAAGCCAGCATGATCCCGAGCACTTTTTCTGCTGCCGGCTGAGCTTGCTGCATCTCGAGTAACTGAACCCGCGCATCGGCCACCGACAGTCCACGGCGATAAATAATTTTGTAAGCATCACGCAACGCTGCTATTTCCTCAGCGGAAAAGCCACGGCGTTTGAGACCTTCGACGTTGATGCCAACAGGCACACAGGGGTTGCCAGATGCCATGACAAACGGCGGTACATCCTTGTGCAGTGCACTGGATCCACCTACCATGGCGTGAGCACCAACCTTGCCAAACTGATGAATCGCTGCCAGACCACCAATGATTGCCCAGTCGCCAATATGAACGTGCCCGCCCATCTGGACACCGTTGGCCAGGATGGTCTGATTACCAATTTGACAATCATGCGCGACATGCACGTACGCCATCACCCAGTTATCCGAACCCAGGCGGGTTACGCCAACATCTTGCACAGTTCCCGTGTTGAACGTCACGTACTCCCGGACCGTATTGCGGTCACCAATCTCGAGGCGAGTTGGCTCACCAGCATATTTTTTGTCTTGTGGCATTCCACCAATTGAACAAAATCGGTAAAAAAAATTGTCGGTTCCGACCGTGGTGTGACCGTCGATGATGCAATGAGGTCCCACTTGCGTACGGGCACCGATATGGACATCAGGTCCAATAATACTGAAAGCACCAATCGAAACATCCTCATCCAGAACGGCCTTGGGATCGACGATTGCGCTGGGGTGGATATTGACAGCCATCAAGCACTCATAGGACGAATTGCACACATCAACTTGGCTTCGGCCGCGACATGGCCATCAACCCGAGCGATACCGGAATATTTGCAAATCGAGCGGCTAAGCCTCTCGGCGACCACTTCAAGGTGCAGCTGATCTCCCGGAATGACGGGGCGCCGAAAGCGCGCGCCATCAATACCGACGAAGTAGTAAAGCACCTCCTCGTCAGCAGGCTTCAATCCTGCTTCGTCAGCAAACGAAAATACAGCAGCCGCCTGTGCCATGGCCTCGAGGATCAGCACGCCAGGCATCACCGGATGGTGCGGAAAGTGCCCGTTAAAAAATGGCTCATTGATGGAAACATTCTTGAGCGCAATGATAGATTTTCCCGGCACCATCTCAATAACACGATCAATCAGCAACATCGGGTAACGATGTGGCAGGCGATCAAGGATGGCTTTGATATCTAGTTGCATGACGGGTCCTGAAGGAAGGGCGATTCTGTGTTGAGGAGCGTATTGTATTGAAATCAGTGATAGCCGGGAGGCAAACAGGCAGGATCATTTGCTTTCAAGATCACGCAGCCGGCGTCTCAAGCTCGAGAGTTGCCCCAGCACGGCAGCATTTTTTTGCCACTCAGCGTGACTTGCGAGCGGAAAAACGGCAGTGTATCTGCCTGGCTGACCAATATCCGAGGTTACAGCAGTCCCACCCGATATCTGCACATCGTCCGCAACGGTCAGGTGACCCGCAAACATCGCTGCACCACCAATGATGCAGCGCTGACCAATCCGCGTGGAGCCAGCCATACCGACGCAGGCAGCCATCGCCGTGTGATCTCCGATCTCGCAGTTGTGCGCAATCATGATCTGGTTATCCAGTTTGACGCCATTACCAATCACGGTATCCTCAAGAGCGCCCCTGTCAATGGTCGTGTTGGCACCAATCTCGACATCGTCTCCAATACGCACACCTCCGAGCTGGGCAATTTTGCCCCACGCTCCTTTTCCGGCCCGGGGGTTTGGTGCGAAACCAAAACCGTCAGCCCCCAGAACAACACCTGAGTGCAACAGGGCGCGCTCGCCCACACGGACCTGGTCGTAAAGCGTCACGTTAGGATAGAGAACACTCCGGGCACCGAGTAAGCAGTCATCACCGATGACACAATTCGCATGGACATACACGCCAGGACCGATAGATGTCCTGGAACCAATCACAACATGAGGACCAATGACAGCTGTAGGATCGATCGTAGCATCAGCTGCAACCAAAGCACTTGGGTGGATGCCAGGCTCGATTCTTGGGCGTCGCGCCCGGTCAAACCAACTGGCAAGCAGTGCGTAAAACAGATATGGCTCAGTGCATACAACCACTGCGTGGCGCATGGTCGCCTGCTGTTCGAGTCTGGACTTGAACAGTGATTCGTCCATCGCCACAGCGCACGCCTTGGTACTTTCAAGATGATGCGTATATTTGGACGAAACGATGAAAGAAATCTCTGATGAGCCGGCACTGGTCAGTGACCCGATGCCTCGAATGCGGTGGTGCTGACTATCACAGTCAGCACCATCGATCACACGCACCACAAGTCCTGGCGCTTGCGCGCCAATGATACTGGCGAGTTCAGCCAGCGTGGGAGCAGCCTGCTCGGCAAGAAGAATCGGCATGGGAAAGCGCCGACTTACTTCTTCTTGCTAAGTGCTTCAAGCACTTTATCGGTGATATCAACACGAGGACTGACCGTTACAGCATCTTGAATGATGAGGTCGTAGTTCTCGCTCTCGGCAATGTTCTTGATGGCTGCGTTGGCACGCTCAATGATGTCAGAAAACTCTTCGTTGCGGCGACGATTGAAATCTTCCTGAATTTCTCTTTGCTTGCGCTGGATATCACCGTCGATGTTGCCGAGTTCACGCTGTCTGCGATTGCGCTCGCTTTCAGCGAGAACCGGTGCGTCTTTCTCAAATGCCATCACACGGTTGCGCAGGTCATCGATCGACTTTTGCAGCTCCTGATTGCGCTTGTCGAACTCTGCTTCGATCTTCGCCTGCGCGGCCTGTGCAGGGACAGAGTCACGCAAAATACGCTGCGTGTTCACAAAACCGATTTTGGTACCGGTTTGCTCACCTGCAGTCGGCTTTGCGGGTGTTGTAGCGGCTGGTTTTGCCGCAGCAGCAGGCTTGGCCCCTGACTGGGCAAGCACAGAAGCAGGCTGGATCATTGCCAGGGCGCCCACGACAGCCAGCGCCATCAAACCGGAACTGGAGACTCGCTTCATAAAAAGCTTTGACTGCATGCAGTTAGGACGCTTCATTTCAACATTCACCATAAAATATAACTCGCTAATCAAATTGTGCCACTGAATGACTTTCTAGAAACCCGTGCCCACCTGGAACTGGAAAACCTGCGTATTGTCACCAGGCTTGGAGTTCAGCGCCTTGGCAAAGACAAGCTGCAACGGACCCATTGGGGAAAGCCAGGCCAGACCGATGCCGGCGGAGTATCTTAGATCACCGAAATCAAAGTTCGGATTGACATTTCCTGCACCGTTGTAACCAAATACCTGCCCTGCGTCAGCAAATACGAACATTCGCAAGGACCGGTCACGTTGAGTACCCGGGAACGGAAAGTAAAACTGCACGTTGCCAACCACACGTTTCGAACCACCCAGGAAGGTTCCGGTGCTGACATCTTTGGGACCCACCGAGTTACCGACAAATCCTCGGACTGTGCCAATACCACCTGCGTAAACGTTCTTGATGACAGGAAAAGGTGTATTTCCGTCAGCGTATGAGTTGCCAAGGTCCGCCATGGCGTTAAAAGCGAGGGTATAGTCCCGACCAATCGGCAGGTAGTACTGCTGTTGCGCGCTCAGCATGTAATACTTGAGATCCATGGTGCCTACTGCGGCATTGAGCCGAGTATAAGCGCCCTTAGTCGGATTCAGGTTGCTGTCACGGGTATCCTTGGACCAGCCGACGTTGAAGATGACACTGTTGGTCGATTCCCCGTAGGAATTTACAAACTGCTGGTAGGCCATTGGTGAGTTCGCATACAACGCAGTCGCGTTGTGCTCAAAGTTGGTACCGAGAAATATCCGGTCAAATTCCGTTATTGGCACACCAAAGTTCAGTCCCAGACCTGCAGACTTCACTTCGTAATTTCCCGGGTTGTTAAGGCTGGGGGAGACAGTCCGATAGTAAGCAGATGTACTGCGGCTGACCCCGTCAAGCGTCCAGTAAGGATCGGTATGCGTCACAACAAACGCTCTGGAGTCCTGGCTGGTATTGACGGCCAAGGTCAGTGAAGTACCACTGCCAAAGACGTTTTCTTCGGAAAGACCTGCACTCAGGATGACGCCGTCGGTCTGACCGTAGCCAATACCCAGGTTGATAGCACCCGTCTGACGCTCTTTGACCGCAACGTTGACATCGACTTGGTCCACAGAGCCCGGAACAGGCTCGGTTGCAAGGTCCACTTCCTGAAAATATCCCAGGCGCTCGAGACGATCCTTGGACAACTTGAGTGCCTCTCCGTCATACCAGCCGGCTTCCATCTGCCGGATTTCACGACGTGCGACTGTGTCGCGAGTGCGTTCATTACCCGTGATCGTGATACCGCGAACGTAGACACGACGGCTCGGATCCACATAGAAAGTTAGATCAACCACTCGCGTTTCACGATTTGGGACGGGACTTGGATTGACGTTGGCAAATGCGTAACCTAGACCGCCAAGGTAGTCACGGATTGCCTTGCTGGTTTCATTGACCAGTCGACCCGAGAATGTCTCGCCAGATTTGACCTTGATGAGTTTACCGATTTCCTCATCAAGTCCCATCAATGTGCCAGCCAGATTGACAGCACCGATTTTGTACTGTTCGCCTTCAAACAGGGTGATGGTGATGAATATGTCTTGTCGATCGGGTGAAATCGTCACCTGCGGAGGTTCAACACGAAACTCAAGATAGCCACGGTCAAGGTAGTAAGACTGGATGGACTCGATGTCGGCCTGCAGTTTCTCGCGAGAATACCGGTCTGTCTGTGTGTACCAGGTCAAGTAGCCGGGCGTGGTTAGCTGCATCTGGTCTAGCAGGGTCTTCTGGCTGAACGCCTTGTTTCCGATAATGCGAATCTCGCGAATCTTGGCGACATCTCCCTCGAAAACGTCAAAGTTCACACCGACCCGGTTACGAGGCAGAGGCGTTGTTGTAGCAGTGATCTCTACGCTGTACTTGCCTTTGTTCAGATACTGCTGCTTGAGCTCAAACTCGGCCTGCTCGAGCATCGACTGATCAAATATGCGGCCTTCGCCAAACCCTACCTGTTGAAACGTTTTGATGATTTCCGGACTTTCAAATTCACGCATTCCGGTAAAAGAAACCGATGCGATAACCGGACGCTCCTGCACACGGACGACAACAATGTTGTTGTCCGTACTGATGCGCACATCACTGAAAAAACCGGTGGCGTAAAGCTCGCGGATGGTGTCTGTCGCCATGGGTTCGGTGAACTGCTCACCAACTTTGACGGGGATATAGGCAAAAACAGTACCCGGATCCGTGCGCTGGATTCCTTCGACGCGAATGTCCTTGACGACAAACGGCGAAAAGGCCATCGCCATCGCCGGCGCGAATAGAAAAATCGCTAAAAGAGCGGCTCGAAAGAACCCCGGCTTGCGCCGGGCTGTTGATTGACTCAAGCCGAATGGAAGTAGATACATAAACCGTGTCGTCCCGTGAAGCGCGGGTGAATCCCAAAACATTGGGGCATTTTAGTGGAGAACCGGATCAACTCAAAAGTCGGGCCAGATCGTTAAATATTGCAAGGCTCATAAGCCCTGCCAAAACAGCTACACCTGCACGCTGGCCCAACTCGAACCAACGCGCAGGTGCGGGTTTGCCTCGAATGATCTCCAGCGTATAAAACGCGAGATGGCCGCCATCGAGCATCGGAATCGGCAAAAGGTTGAGAACTCCGATGCTTACACTGACCAGCGCAATGAATCCCAGGTAAGAAACCAGTCCAACCCGGGCCGTCTGTCCTGCATAGTCGGCGATGGTCACTGGACCACTCAGATTGTTGAGAGAAATCTCCCCGATAATCATCTTGCCCAGCATTCTCAAAGAGAACCAGGCCGTCTCGGCAGTCCGAACCGCTCCACCCCAGAGACTCTCGATAACCCCTTGCTCAATGGTCACCATTGGAACGATAGCAGACACAGCCACGCCAAGTCGACCCACCTCCTTGCCGTCAGCCGACTGCACTCGTGCAGGAGTGGCGCGAATCAACAAGTCTGTTTGGCCTCGACGCAATCCAATGACGACAGGCTCGTCCGGACGGCTTTCAATATGTCGGATAAACGTCAGAACATCAGGATTTTCAATCCCGCCGATTGAGGTGACAACATCTCCCGAAGTCAAGCCAGCACGCTCGGCTGCACTATCAGTACGGACTTCGCCCAAGCGAACCTGGCCGGGTATGAGTTGCAGTCCTGATGCGAGCAGTGGATCCTCGTCTCGCGCACCAGACTGACCGTCAATGCCGGCGAGTGTCATCTGTCTCTCGGTGAAGCGTCCAGCGGACTCAACGCCAAGCATGACTGAACCACCCGAAATCGATGGGTTCATCAAAAGCCAGCGAGCCTGCGGCCACGACTGTACGGCCTGTCCATTCACTGAAACAAGCCGGTCATTCTCCAGAATACCTGCGTGGGCTGCCGGGGTACCTGCTGCCGGCTGAGCCAAAATAGCCTGCGGCTCCTGGGTACCCACAACATTAAGCGCTGCATAAATCAGTGTGGCCAGGACGAAGTTTGCCACGGGACCCGCAGCCACGATAAAGAAGCGGTTCCACACCGGTTGCTGATTAAATGCTTCTGCACGGCGCGACGACTGCCCTACTTCATGTTCGGGTCCGGCATCGTCAAGCATCTTGACATAGCCTCCGAGCGGGATTGCCGCCACAGCCCACTGGGTTCCATGGCGATCGGTCCGGGTCCAGATAGCCTTGCCAAAGCCGACACTGAAGCGAAGCACCCTGACGCCGCAGCGTCGTGCAGCCCAGTAATGACCCAGCTCATGAAACGTGATCAGAATTCCGAGTGCAATCAGAAAAGCAAGGATGGTGGTCAACATTGACTGAGGCGTGTGGTGTTCTGTAAAAGGCGGTTAATTTGAGATGGTAACAAACCAGACGCCGCATCTTGGGCAGATAGCCACAAAAAATGACGAATTGATTCGAATCCTTTATCTGATGCCGTCAATCTTGAGGCGCATGCTGACTCGGAGCCTTTGACTGAAAGCCGGGCTGGAAATACACTCATCCCGAAAGTTTCCGACACTTCTGAGTCGCAAAGGTTCTCGCACGGGCATCCAGAGCAAGAACCTGGTCGATGGATTCAATGGCACCCACCACCCATGCGCCATGAGCACTCAGAGTCTCCTGCAGAACTGCCGCAATTTGTTCGTAGCCCAGACATTCATCCAGAAAAGACTGAACTGCAACCTCATTGGCCGCATTCAGAGCAATACATGCTGCCTGACCCGCGCGCAATGCCTCATAGGCAAGACCCAGACAAGGATATCGTCTGGGTTCGACCGCTTCGAAATCGAGCCGACCCACTTTCAACAGATCAAGCCACGCCACACCGGCCTGGATCCTTTCGGGAAACCCCATGGCATGAGCGATCGGTGTGCGCATATCTGGATTCCCTAGCTGTGCGAGCATGGACCCGTCGTCGTACTCGACCAGAGAGTGGACCACGCTTTGCGGGTGAATAACGACATCGATGCGATCTGCTGGCAAATCAAACAACCAGTGCGCTTCAATGACCTCCAGCCCTTTGTTGACCATTGTGGCCGAATCAACCGAAATTTTTCTGCCCATGGTCCAGTTCGGATGCGCACAGGCCTGCGCGGGGGTGATGTTGCCCATATCGTTCAATGCCCGTTTACGAAACGGTCCACCGGACGCAGTAAGAACCACTCTATTGACCCCGGCGGCGGGGCCGTTGCCGATACTTCCCTGCCCTCCCTTGGGCATACACTGAAAAATAGCGTTGTGTTCACTGTCGATAGGCAGCAGAACCGCACCACTCTCGCGCACAGCGCTCATGAAGATAGACCCAGCCGCAACGAGTGCCTCTTTGTTGGCCAGCAACACTCGCTTACCTGCTTTAGCAGCAGCCAGTGCTGCCGGCAGACCTGCGGCTCCGACGATCGCTGCCATCACTGTCTGTGTCTGATCGTCACCCGCAACCTCAACCAGCGCATGCTCTCCTTGAAGCACCTCGGGGAAGCATTCAGAATGACCAAAGGCTTGAAGAAACTTTTGTGCAGAATCTTCATCAGGGACAACCACTCTTTTGGCGAAGGTGCGTCGTGCCAGTTGAGCCAGTTCGGCCATGCGGTGACGCGCAGTCAGGGTGTGAACTTGAAATCGGTCGGGGTGACGCATGGCGACATCAATGGTACTCAGGCCGATCGAGCCTGTCGCCCCGAGAACGCAGATGGCTTGTGGATTCATGGGATAAAGTCAGGATACAGGATGAGCCAGGCGAGCGGTACGACCGCTACAACCGCATCAATTCGGTCAAACACACCACCGTGCCCAGGAAGCAGTCCACTGGAGTCTTTCATCCTCGCCCTTCGCTTGAGCAACGACTCAAACAGGTCACCCATGACCGAAACCACGCCAAGAAGCAAAGAGATCACGATGAGTGCGACCCAGTCGTATCTTGAGAGCACAAGTTGAGCATAGCTGCCATCGATGCTGGCCGTGATGAGCATCCATGCAAGCACGCCTGCGAGGCCAGTGAGGGCGCCTTCCCGAGTCTTTCCAGGGCTGATGGCGGGTGCCAGTTTGGTGCGACCCCAGCGTTTGCCACCGAAATAGGCAAAGATATCGGCAATCCAGACCAGTACAAGTAATGATAGTACCAGCCAGATGCCACCCTTTAACCACCAGAGCACCAGGGCACCCCAGGTTGCGTAAAGACAGACGGGTGCAAACAGCCCCCATGCCGACATTCTCGTGACCGGTTCAACCCGACCACGGAACAACGCGACTGGCACCAGGAAAAGCCAGACGGCACTCGATATCCAGACACTGGCATGAAACGCAGACAGTCCGCCGGGCTGGCTTTGCCAGAAGACTGTCTGGGCAGTCAGTCCTAAAAAAAACAGAGCGGCGAACGCTTTTGCGACCAGCAGATGACCGTTAGAAGTCATTCTGAGCCATTCCCACACCGCTAGCCCACTGATCAGTGCCAGAAACAGGGGCCAGGCCGATGACCATGGGCTGGCGAGCACACCCGCCAGAACCAGCAACAAAATGATCGCGGTCATGACTCGCTGACGCAGCATCAGACGATTTCCGAAGAAGGAGGCTCGACAAGCTGCTCACTGATGCGGCCAAACCTGCGTTCGCGGTTTCGATACCAGTCTAACGCCGTCTGCAAATCGGCCTCATCAAATTCCGGCCAGTACCGATCAGTGAAATAAAGCTCTGTGTAGGCAAGTTGCCAGATCATGAAGTTAGAAATACGCTGCTCCCCGCCGGTCCGGATAAAAAGATCCGGCTCGGGGGCCCAGGCGGTACTCAAGTACTGAGACAGGAGTTCTGTGCTGATCTCTAGCGAACCATCACGATACTCAGGATTCTCTTTGAGCAGTCTTTGTGTCGCCTGAAGAATGTCCCAGCGCCCCCCATAGCTTGCGGCAACCGTCAGGTGCAGGCGATCATTTTTCTCTGTCCGTCGCTCGGCCTCATGGATGCTCTGAATCAATCGGGGCTCGAACTTTGACAGGTCTCCGATGATGCGTACCCGGACTCCTTGGGCGTCAAGATGCTTGACTTCGCGCTCAAGTGCCTGCATGAAAAGCTTCATCAGAACACCGACCTCACCTTGCGGCCGATTCCAGTTTTCGGAACTGAAAGCAAAAAGCGTGAGATAGCGGACACCGGCTTTACCGCAGGCTTCGACAGTACGTTTTACCGACTGTACGCCTCGCATATGACCTGCCGTCCGGGGCAGATGACGTGCTTTCGCCCAACGTCCGTTACCATCCATGATGATGGCAACGTGCGCGGGGACCTCGGTGGCCGAGATTTGATTCTTGCGGACAGCTTTCAAACCGGGATATCCCTCAAACGGTCATGATTTCGGCTTCTTTCTGTGCGATCAGCTTGTCTATTTCCGCTACATACTGATCGGTGAGCTTTTGCACACGTTCCTGAGCACGTCTTTCATCGTCCTCGGAAATTTCCTTGTCCTTAACCATGCGTTTGAGCGTGTCGTTCGCATCACGGCGCAGATTCCGTACCGCAATTTTGGCGTCTTCACCCTCGCCCTTGACGACTTTGGTCAGATCCCGTCGACGCTCCTCGGTCAAGGCCGGCATTGGCACGCGGATAGACTCGCCCATTGCCTGGGGGTTGAGTCCCAGGTCTGAGTCACGAATCGCCTTCTCGACCACGTTGGCCATGTGTTTTTCCCAAACCTGAACATTCAGGTTGCGACCATCAACGAGCGTGACGTTTGCGACCTGATTAAGCGCAACCATGGAGCCGTAATACTCGACTTCAATGTGATCAAGCAAGCCTGTCGATGCACGGCCCGTACGAATTTTTGCAAGATTGGATTTCAGAGACTCCAGGGACTTGCCCATCTTGCTGTCGGTGGAAGTTTGAATATCGTTAATGCTCATGTGGGCTCCTACCTTTATACGTGAACAAGTGTGCCTTCGTCCTCGCCATCGATAGCACGTCTGAGTGCACCGGGCTTGTTGATAGAAAACACACGAATAGGCAACTTCTGGTCGCGACAAAGCGCGAAGGCCGTCGCGTCCATCACTTCAAGCCGTCTGGCAATGACTTCATCAAAACTGATGCGTGTATAGCGAGTGGCCAGAGGATCTTTGTTGGGATCGGCGCTGTAAATACCATCAACTTTGGTCGCCTTCAGAACGATCTCGGCACCGATCTCGGCACCACGCAGTGCAGCTGCCGTGTCGGTCGTAAAAAAAGGATTACCAGTGCCAGCGGCGAAGATCACAACCTTGTTTTCTTCCAGGTAGCGCAGCGCTTTGGGTCGAATGTAGGGCTCGACAACTTGCTCGATATTCAGTGCAGACTGCACACGTGCATCGATATTCTGATGTTTCAGCGCGTCTTGCAGCGCCAATGCATTCATGACGGTTGCCATCATGCCCATATAATCCGCTGTGGCGCGGTCCATGCCCTGAGCGCCAGGTGCCACTCCCCGGAAAATATTTCCACCACCGATCACGATCGCCAGCTGCACACCAAGTCGAGCGACAGCGCTAACCTCCTCAGTCATTCGAGTGATGGTGTTGCGGTTGATTCCAAACGAATCATCTCCCATGAGCGCTTCGCCGGAAAGTTTCAATAAAACACGCTGGTGTCGCTTGGCGGTCATGGTAATTCCAGTCTCAAGTGCGTTAAATGAATGTCTTGCGTGAATCTTAAGACAGAGCGAGGTCGTCACCACAAAAACCGGTAAGCCGTGGCAAATATTGACAACTCTAGCCCACTAATCCCAAAAATCCTGAAATTTTAAACGATCAGAGCTCTGTCGTTGCAGGGTCTCTGGCTGCTCACTTCGAATAGTTGAGTGGGTGAATGAATGTGGTGTGCTTCGCAGAAAAAAACCGAGGCGGTTCTAATTTGGAGAACCGCCTCGGCTTTCCTGATCAAGCCTGGAATCAGGCGCTGCCAGCAGCCGCTGCGGCTACCTCGGCTGCGAAGTCCGTGGTTTTCTTCTCGATACCTTCACCAACTACAAAAAGCTCGAACGCCTGGATCGATGCGCCTTTCTCTTTGAGCATCTGTCCAACCGACTGCTTGTCGTTCTTGACAAAGGGCTGCGACAACAAAGCGACTTCTTTCAAAAACTTCTGAACAGACCCCTCAACCATCTTTTCGACGATCTCAGCGGGTTTACCGGACTCTGCTGCCTTCTGGCGAGCGACCGAGCGTTCAGCCTCTTTATCAGCTTCGGGCACGCCTTGTTCATCAATCGCACGTGGCTTGGTTGCTGCGATGTGCATGGCAACGTCTTTGCCGATCTCATCGCCACCTTTGATGTCGACCAGAACGCCGATCTTGCCACCGTGGACATAGCTCGAAAGGCCGTGCTCGGAGGCCATACGTTTGAAGCGCCGGATCGAAATGTTCTCACCGATCTTTCCAACCAGGGCTGTACGAGTCGACTCGACTGAGCCTTCACCCATGGCAAGTGCTGCCAGCGCCTGAACGTCTGCAGGGTTCTGGGTTGCGATCAAATTGGCGACGGCAGCCACGAAGTTGATGAAATCCTCGTTCTTGGCGACAAAGTCGGTTTCGCAGTTGACTTCAACAATTGCGCCCGTCTTCGCATCGCTTTGAATGTTGACTCCGACCAAGCCTTCTGCTGTCACGCGGCTGGCCGCTTTGCTGGCCTTGCTACCTAGCTTGACGCGCAGGATCTCTTCTGCACGAGCCAGATCGCCCTGCGCTTCTGTCAGAGCCTTTTTGCACTCCATCATGGGCGCATCGGTCTTGTCACGCAATGCTTTGACCATTGCTGCGGTGATTTCCGCCATATTTACTCCGTCTGATAGACGCCTGACCCATTCCCTGGGTAAGGCGTGAGTTAATTCGGATCACCGGTCTTACCGGCGTCAAAGACCGGGCGTTGTGCGCCCGGTCTCGTCAATCAGGCGTTCTCGCCGCCTTCTTCTTGCAGCTCGACGAACTCTTCGCCTTCCTGAACGGCTTCAAGCACACCATTGATGGCCTGCTCACGACCTTCAAGTACCGCATTTGCCATACCGGCAGCATAAAGGGCAATCGCCTTGGCCGAGTCGTCGTTGCCAGGGATCACATAGTCAATGCCGTCAGGCGAATGGTTGGTATCGACCACTGCAACAACGGGAATACCAAGCGTCTTGGCTTCTGCAACTGCAATCTTGTGGTAACCGACGTCAATCATGAAAATCGCGTCGGGCAGGCCGTTCATGTCCTTGATGCCACCGATGGACTTGTTGAGTTTGTCCATTTCGCGTTCAAACAGCAGCGCTTCTTTCTTGGACATGCGCTCAAGACCACCGTCCGCGGCCATCACTTCCATGTCTTTCAGGCGCTTGATCGAGCTCTTGACCGTTTTGAAGTTCGTCAGCATTCCACCGAGCCAGCGACTATCAACGAAAGGCATTCCACAACGTGCAGCCTCGGCAGCAACGATGTCGCGTGCAGCACGCTTGGTACCCACAAACAAAACGGTGCCATTACGGGCGGCAATCGAGCGCAGGAATTTTGCTGCGTCAGAAAAGTTTGCAACGGTTTGCTCGAGGTTAATAATATGAATTTTGTTGCGCTGTCCAAAAATGTAAGGAGCCATTTTTGGGTTCCAGTAGCGCGTCTGGTGGCCAAAGTGCACACCAGCTTCCAGCATTTCACGCATCAACGACATGAAGATATCTCCGAGGGTTAGGTCTTGCAATGCGTATGTACCGATTCAGTTCGGCACCCTGGTTACGCATTGCGCGATTTGATTTCAAAGTCCTTGCACAACAAACGCGTATTTCGTCAGACTTCCCCGCAAAGACAGACCAAGGTGGTCCGATCTGCTGGTCAGCGCTTTTGCAAAAACCGTTTCAGATGTTTATCTGAAGCGCCGGGTCGAATCTGATACATTGACATCTCATCGAAACTCCAATGTTGGCAGTTCTTTTACGGCAGGCTCTCACAGCAGCATCCGAACGAGTATTTTTCAGACAATGACCGACACACTGACCAAACAACCAAGGGACCAAACGGTCTTGATAACATGGCCAACAACTTTCCGGCCCATCTGATAGATACTCACGAATCCGTGACTGGCATTCACTTAAACTGCTTACGCAAACAAGCCATGTCACGCATGCATCATTCTTGCAAGTGCTTTGAAACCGCTTTATTTCCGTTATGCCGACCCTGGTTTTCAGTTCGGTTTTAACGGAAAGCCTATAATTCTAACCTTTTTACGGGTTTATACTCAACTGCCTTATGCCTCTGGTCACCGACCCCGAAGATCTTGACAAAATGCGCGCCGCTTGTCGCGACGCTGCTAAAGTTCTTGACTACCTCACGCCTTTTGTAAAGCCTGGCATCACCACGGGTGAACTCGATCGCTTGACACTCGAGTACATCACGGATGAGCTGAAGGTCAAATCTGCCACGGTTGGATATGCTCCGCCTGGGTATCCACCGTTTCCTGGTGCAATCTGCACTTCGGTCAACCACCAAGTCTGCCACGGCATTCCGGGTGATCGTGTGCTCAAGAACACGGACGTCCTGAACATCGATGTGACAATCATCAAGGATGGCTGGTTTGGGGATACCAGCAGAATGTATTTCGTGGGCGAACCCTCGATTCAGGCCAGACGCCTGACAGAAACAACCTTTGACTGCATGTGGCTGGGCATCGGACAGGTCAAGCCAGGCAATACCCTTGGCGATATTGGTCACGCGATTCAGAAGCATGCTGAGGAGCGTGGCTTTTCTGTGGTGCGAGAATTTTGTGGTCACGGAATTGGTCGCAAATTTCACCAGGACCCACAGATTCTTCACTACGGTCGCCCCGGCGCTGGACAGGTCCTTGAGGCGGGTATGATTTTTACCATCGAGCCAATGATCAACGCCGGCAAGCGTGATATCCGGCAACTCGGTGATGGCTGGACGGTCGTGACTCGTGACCACAGCCTCTCAGCCCAGTGGGAACACTCAGTGCTGGTGACCCAGACTGGCTATGAAGTGCTGACGGTCTCCGAGAAGATGCCAGCGCCGCCCGCTTGGGCGAGCGTGCACTCCGGCTGAACGATTTGGACGCAGGGTTGATGCCGCCACACGACAATATGGGACAAACGCTCTCGCTTGCTCAGATCCGTGCCAACCTGCAACGTGCACGTCAGGAGGCCATTCAGGTTTATAGAGAGCGCAATGTCGCGGATCGATTGTTGCATGACCTGCGCCGCAGCACTGATGAGGCGTTACGTGCGCTCTTGAGGATTCATCCGCTTCCTAAACACGCTGCCTTGACGGCTGTTGGCGGTTACGGTCGTGGCGAGCTTTACCCCTACTCTGATGTGGATCTGCTGATTTTGCTTAGCGA
>CAZBIN010000047.1:0-16050 GCA_964491995.1 uncultured Orrella sp. | reverse complement strand
TACTGGCGCGCCCGGCAGGATTCGAACCCACGACCCCTTGGTTCGTAGCCAAGTACTCTATCCAACTGAGCTACGGGCGCTGAGAGAAAAGCATTGTAGCATCTTTTTTTATCCCGTGTTGCGCACCCCTGCGGCAATACCATTGATCGCAATGTGAATTCCTCGCTTTCCACGTTCACCCACTTCCTCCTGGCTTTCATTAGCTTTGCGGAATCGACGGATCAATTCAACCTGCAAATGATGCAAGGGATCGATATATGGAAACCGGTGTTGCATTGAACGGGCCAATGCCGGGTTGGTTGCAAGAAACTGATTTGTTCCCGTGATGGTGGACAACGCCTTTTGTGTCAGATGCCACTGGCGCTCGATCTCGTTAAAAACAGTCTGACGAATTCGACGGTTCTCAACCAGGCTGGCATAGCGCGAGGCCAGTGCAAGATCACTCTTGGCCATCACCATGTCCATATTGGAAATCAACGCCCGAAAAAACGGCCATTCATCGTACATACGCCGCAACAACTCCACCGCATGATCGTGACTGATGCCTTGAGATGGATTGTTGAGAAACTTTTCTACGGCAACCCCGAATCCGAGCCAACCTGGCAGGGTCAGGCGGCATTGCCCCCAGCTAAATCCCCACGGAATCGCTCTGAGATCCTCAATACGCTGCGCGGCGGCACCGCCCGCCTTGGGACGCGCTGCCGGCCTGGATCCGATATTGAGCTGGGCGATCTCGCGAATCGGCGTCGACTCAAAAAAGTACTGTGCGAACCCCGGCGTCTCGTAGACAAGAGAGCGGTAGGCAACAAAGCTGTCATCTGAAAGCCTTTGTGCAACAGAAAGAAACACCGGGTCAACCATGTCTGGTGCCTGCAGCAGAGTAGCTTCAAGCGTGGCCGCGACCAGCGTCTCGAGGTTGCGTCGACCAATATCCGGGTTGGCATACTTGGAGCCAATCACCTCGCCTTGCTCTGTGAGACGAATCCGGCCCTGAACCGTACCGGGTGGCTGAGCCAGTATGGCGTCATAGCTTGGTCCGCCTCCCCGACCCACAGTACCACCACGACCATGGAACAGGCGCATTGCCAAAGCCTGGCTCTTCGGGAGTGACTCAAACACTTCTACCAGCGCAACTTCCGCACGGTACAGCTCCCACGTACTAGTGAATATTCCACCGTCCTTGTTGCTGTCTGAGTATCCCAGCATGACCTCCTGAACCGCATGGCTGCGATGTAGCAGATCGAGCAATCCAGGCACAGCGAAGAACTCTCTCATGATCTGAGGTGCGCGCTGCAAATCATCAATCGTCTCGAATAAAGGCACGACCATCAACGCAACGTCTGTTGGCTCGGACTCGTGCCCGGGTAGTGTTCCCCCCAGCGGACCTCGCATCAAGCCGGTCTCTTTCTGCAAGACAAACACCTCGAGCAGATCACTGACAGTCTCGGTGTGGCTTACGATGTACTGCACCACCGCCTGCTCACCATAAGTCTGACGCACTTGGGCAGCAGCCCTGAACACATCAAGCTCTTTGCAAGTCAGTTCACTATATCTGGCACCAGGCACTGACAGAGGTCGGGGATCCTGCAAGACGCCTGTCAGCAGGTCAATCTTGCCGATCTCATCGAGACGGGAGTAATCTTGCTGCACACCAGCAACAGCAAGCAATTCAGCAATCACAGCCTCGTGCTGATCCGAGCTCTGCCTCAAGTCAACACTGGCCAGGTGAAACCCGAACACCTCGACACCACGGATGACATTATCAAGTCTTTCCTGGACGAGCTCACCAGCGTGATTCTGGATCAGAGACTGTCGCATCACCCGCAGATCATGCATCAACTCATCCGGATGTCTGTAAGGGTTGGAAGGCGCGACTGCGTGACGAGCCGCATCGGCATTGGCGACAATCTTGAGGGTGGCTGCAAGTCGTGCGTACATTCCAGTCAAGGCCCGTCGATAAGGTTCGTCGGCCCTGTGTGCGTCCTGATCAGGCGATCTGTCCGCCAGTGCCTGCATCTCAGGACCTACAGGCACCAGCATGGCTGACATCGAAAGCTCACCCCCTAGAAGATGCAGCGCGGTCAGGTGATGACGCAGAACCATCTCGGACTGGCGCCGCAGCGCCTCGCGCAAGGTGTCTGCATTGACATTCGGATTACCATCCCGGTCTCCTCCGATCCATTGACCCATTTTGAGGAATGAGGCGACGGGCTGCTTGCCCAGCAGTTGCTCGAGATCAGCATACAGCCGCGGGATTTCCGAGAGAAAGGTCGATTGGTAATAACTGAGGGCATTCTCGATCTCGTCAGTCACGGACAGCTTGGTGAACCGCAGCAAACGGGTTTGCCACAACTGCACCACGCGTGCCTTGAGGCGTCGCTCATTGATTTGCAAATCCCGGGTCTGCAACACATCCCTGCCTCGACACCGAATTCTGTCGCGATCTTCGAGCAGCCATGCGATCGCGCGTTCCGCGTCCAGAATACTCTTGCGTTGTACTTCGGTCGGATGTGCGGTCAGAACCGGACACACCTGGCTGCTGGCAAGCATCCTGGAAATGCGTTTTGGCCCAACGCCGGCTTCCCTTAATCGCTTGAAGGCTGTCTCAAGCGAACCAGGACGTGCCCTGCCCGCTCGTTCATGAATGATGCGACGCCTGACATGATGACGATCTTCAGCCAGATTGGCCAGATGACTAAAGTAAGTGAAGGCCCGAATGACGCTCACGGCCTGATCATCACTCAACCCGCGCAGCAATCGCTTGAGCTTCTCATCGGTACGAGGGTCCTCGTGGCGACGGAAACTCACCGAAAGCTGGCGTATTTTCTCAACAAGTTCAAACGCAGGCTTGCCTTCCTGCTCTCGAATCACATCCCCAAGCAGGCGGCCTAGCAGTCTGATGTCATCCATGAGGGGCCAGTCTTCAGGCCTGGTCTTTTCTTGTGTCATACATCGCTCTCCTGCTTCAGTCATTCGTCATGCCGCGCTGTCTTGCATCAGGCGGGTGACTCAACTCCAAATTATTTGCCAAATCCAGTTGATAGTAGCGTTAAGCTGTGAACCTTGTTCTGTGATTTCCGAAGCAAATGTTTTACGGATCGATAAATCCAGCGACATCAACTCGTTTGTTGACAGGTCTGTCACCATGCCACCAAAGCCTTCTCAGCTTTCTTCGATTCACACTTCTTCGGGCACACAGCCATTATCTGTCTCAAAGATTCGTGCGATCGAATGCAAGGGTCTCGCACAAGGTTTGCCCCTGATGCAGAGAGCCGGTCAATGCGCCGCAGAGTTTGCTCGCATCAATATCAACCCTTGCCAACGGGTCTGGCTGCTGGTGGGCCCTGGAAACAACGGGGGTGACGCGCTGACGGCTGGCCGATTCCTGGTTCAGGCAGGCGTCAGCGTGACTGCCGTCATGCCAGTCTCACCCAGCGCGCAGGCTGCAGACGCCCAGGACGCGCTCGCGCAATGGCACAGCATTGGACAAACGACGATAAAAGCGCTTCCCGAAAGACTTGATCATGCTGCGCCGGATCTGATTGTTGATGGACTGTTTGGCATCGGCCTGAACAAAGCGCTGGGAGACCCTTGGCGAGCCATCATCGAGAAGGTCAACGCCCTTGGCGTGCCCGTTCTCGCGCTGGATATTCCGAGCGGTTTAGTCGCAGACACTGGCCAGTGTCTGGGCGAACCCATCCGGGCCCGGTGGACGCTGGCATTCATTGCGCCAAGCCATGCGCTGTATGATCAAGGAACTCAAAAATACGTCGGAGAATCGCATGTTTGCACGCTGGGGCTGGAAGTTTGACTCGTGGCCGGTTGCGGATTTTTCCGGGCGATGGCTCGCAATCTTGGCGATGGCGCTCATATTGACAGGGTGTTCGGTGTCAGTTCCCGGGAATATTGAAGTGGTCCGCCCATTCGATGTCGAGCGGTACCTGGGTCAATGGTACGAAATCGCCCGCCTTGACCACTCGTTTGAAAAAAACATGAATCAGGTCAGCGCCACTTACAGTCTGAACGAGGACGGCAGCATCAAAGTGCTCAACCGCGGCTATGATACTCGCAATGAACGGTGGAAAGAGGCCGTCGGTCGCGCAGAATTTGTCGGAAGTCGCGATGCCGGTGCGCTTAAAGTCAGCTTCTTCGGTCCGTTTTACGGTGGCTATTTCATCACCGATCTGGATCAGAAAAACTACCGATGGGTCATGATCGTTGGCAATGACCTCGATTACTTCTGGATCTTGTCACGCGACAAGACACTCGACCCTGCGCTCAAAGCACCTCTGTTGCAACGTGCCAAGTCGCTGGGTATCGCGACGGATGAGATCATCTGGGTTGACCAATGACGCACTGGCACCGAGTCGCGCTTGCAGACTGCCCTGATCAATCCTGGGCCAATGGCGCCGGGGTGACGCGTCAATTGCTCGTCTGGCCGGTTGATGACGCCTGGTCACTGCGTGTGTCCGTAGCCACAATCAGTCAGAGCGGCCCCTACTCCAGGCTTGAACAGACACAGCGCTGGCACACGGTTGTGCAGGGGGCACTGGCATTAAGCATCAACGGTTACAAGACTCATCTTGATCGCGAGTCGGAACCGTTTGCATTTGACGGTGAGCAGCCATGTGACTGCGAATTGTTGCAGGGTCCCGCTCTGGCCTTGAACATCATGACTCGAGGACCTCTGATCGCAAAGGTGATCCGGATCAGAAACTCCCCCAGTCGCAGTATTGATGCCAGCAACCAGACTCAGGCTTTTGATCTCGATAGGAAAAGCTATGCACTGGCAGGGGTCTACGCTGTGGCACCCGCTCGTGTCAGACAGGGTGATCACGTGACTGATCTTGAGCCAGCACAGTGGATCTGGTCTGACACCCTGGAATCGAGTCCCCTGACAACACGGATTTGCAGCGACCACGCAGTCGTGGTTCTCATCGAAAGGACATCCAAATGAAATTATTTGCCGAGCACGCCTGGGTCAGTGGTGCCTGGGCACAAAACGTGCTGCTCGAATCGAATGCCACGGGTCATTGGAACAGCGTTAAGACAGGCGTCGCTGCACCGGATGACGCCACGCGAAAGACGGCCATTGTGCCGGGAATGACTGACGCCCACAGCCATGCGTTTCAACGTGCAATGGCATCATTGACAGAGCGAGGCAGCGCCCAAGGTGACAATTTCTGGCGCTGGCGCCAGACCATGTACCAGATTGCGTTGTCGGTGTCGCCCGATGATCTGCGTGCCATCGCGATCCAGCTCTATACCGAACTCTTGCGCGGTGGATACTCGCATGTATGCGAGTTTCACTATGTGCATCACGACCCGCAGGGTAAACCTTATGCGGATCCAGCGCAAATGTGCTGGGCGCTGATCGATGCAGCCCGTGAGACCGGAATCGGTCTGACTCTGTTGCCAACACTCTACATGCATAGAGGTTTCGGTCAACCTGGCTTACAGGCAGATCAGCGCAGGTTTGCCGGCACACCTGAGTTCATTCTCGATCTGCATGCACGAATTGATCGATACGCCAGAGAACACGGAATCTCGCAGCAAGTGCGCGCTGGTGCAGCCATCCACTCACTGCGTGCGGTCGACCCCACATCGCTGCAGGAGCTGGCGCTCGGTCTGGGTGACGCGCCATTGCACATTCACGTCGCGGAGCAAACCAAAGAGGTCGAGGACTGTGTGGCCCATCTGGGCGCCCGACCAGTTCAGTGGTTGCTTGACAATGCGGATCTCGGACCCAACTGGCACTTGGTACATGCAACGCACACAACGTCCGATGAGATCCAGGGAATCGCGAAATGCGGTGCCAGCGTCGTCATTTGCCCGACAACAGAAGCCAATCTTGGCGATGGGGTATTCGACATGGTCAGCGCGCTGAAGTCTAAGCTAACCTGGAGCATTGGCACCGACAGTCATGTCAACCGTGATGTCAGTGAAGAGCTACGCCTTCTGGAATACAGCCAGCGGCTTACCCTGCGCCAGCGCAACATTGTGTCGAGCTTGAGCCCGGCGAACAACTCCACTGCCAACGTACTGTTTGAACGGGCCTTACAGGGCGGATCTGCAGCCAGCGGCTTGCCGCTTGGCGGATTTGCCACGGGACAGCGCGCAGACTGGTTTGAACTGGATTTGAAGCACTCGAGCTTCTGGAGAGTCGAGCCAGAACATTTGCTTGATGCATGGCTGTTCTCGACACCGGCTGCCGCCTTGCTCAGAGACTGATACTGAACCACCCCATGGCTAAAAGACTGGCTTGAATCGGGACATGCCTTCCGGATCTATTGCGCGCAAGCCCCGGAAAGCTCACGGCCCCGCTTGCCTGTGCTGCCAGTTGCGCAACCAGTTGTCTGGGTGAGAACTCGCGGCAATAAAATAGGGGTTCAGCACATCGGGTCCACCATACGACAGGGCATTGCCATCCAGATCACAAACGACACCTCCTGCGCCTTCAAGTACCGCTTGGGCAGCAGCCGTGTCCCATTGGGCTGTATCGCCTAGCCGCGGGTAGACATCCGCGTCACCCTGCGCCACAAGACAAAACTTCAGTGAGCTACCCGCCTGGACCAGATCCACCTGACCCAGATGGTCGATGAAAGATCGTGTTCCTGTGTTGAGATGGCTTTTACTCGCCACAACCCGAAATGCTTTGTGACGATCTGGCAGTGGAGACACTTTCAAAGCCTCGATGCGTCCATCACGGCTTCTGAAACTGCCACTGGCCCGCCCACCCCAATACATCCGTTGGAGCACGGGCGCATACACCACACCCCAGACAGACCTGCCATCCTCGATCAGTGCAATATTGACCGTGAAATCATCTCCGCCCGCTACAAATTCGCGTGTGCCATCCAGAGGATCGACAAGCCAGCATCGCCCCTTTGCCTGCAGATGAATCAGGGATTCAGGCAACTCTTCAGAAACCACAGGGACCTCAGGGGCAATTCTGGCAAGACCTTGCACAATCAATTGGTTAGCCGCCAGATCGGCCAGAGTCACAGGGCTGTTATCTGTCTTTCTGGTGACCTGCATCGGCAACGCAACCCGCGCACGAGGACTCGAGTCTGCACTCGTGTGATAAGACAAGGTTGCCTCGCCGGCCTGCCTGGCCAGCGCCAGCACAGATTTGATCCAGTCTGGTCTCAACGATTTTCTCCTGAACACACGATTTGACGCATACCCGAAAACCATCGCGCATAATGACTCGGGGCCACCAACTTCCGTTAGCGACCCCGAGTCAAGCGCATATCTGATCGGCCTTCAAGCCGCTCACGAAACTTACAGGCTAGTGACCATCTCAGGAACTGCTACAAACAAGTCCGCAACCAGACCGTAATCAGCAACCCCAAAAATTGGCGCCTCGGCATCTTTATTAATAGCGACGATGACCTTGGAATCCTTCATGCCTGCCAGATGCTGAATCGCACCCGAGATACCCACGGCGACATAGAGCTGGGGGGCCACAATCTTGCCGGTTTGACCAACTTGCCAATCGTTAGGTGCATAGCCTGCGTCGACTGCAGCACGCGAAGCGCCAAGCGCCGCGCCGAGTTTGTCCGCGAGGGGGTCGAGGATCTTGAAGTTCTCAGCACTTCCCATGCCACGACCACCGGAGACAACAACATTGGCGCCAGCCAATTCCGGACGGTCACTCTTGGCAACTGCACGACCCACAAACTTCGATTTGCCACTGTCGGCCACCACATCGATCACTTGCACCTGTGCACTGCCACCTTCGGGCGCAACAGCATCAAACGATGTCGAACGCACGGTGATGACCTTGATAGCGTCACTGGACTGAACCGTCGCGATGGCGTTACCAGCATAGATCGGACGCTGGAAAGTATCTGCCGACTCCACAGACGTGATGTCAGAGATCTGCGCCACATCAAGTTTGGCTGCAACGCGCGGAGACGCGTTTTTACCTGATGCGGTGGCAGGAAACAGAATGTGAGAATAGCTCGAAGCAACAGCCAACACCTGCGCTGCCACGTTCTCAGCCAATCCATCTTTGAGTGACTCACCGTCAGCAAGCAGGACTGTCTTGACGCCAGCAACCTTTGCAGCTTCATCGGCAACAGCCTTTGCGCCTGAACCGGCAACCAGAACATGAACGTCGGCATCGATCTTGGTCGCGGCTGCAATTACGTTCAGGGTAACACCCTTCAATTGGGCGTTGTCATGTTCAGCAATTACGAGTACGGACATAGTTACACCACCTTTGCTTCATTCTTCAGTTTATCGACCAGAGCGGCGACATCGGGCACCACGACACCAGCGGAACGACCTGCTGGCTCAACAACCTTCAGGGTCTTCAAGCGCGCTGCGACGTCGACACCCAGATCCTGGGGTGTGACCGTTTCCAGCGGCTTTTTCTTGGCCTTCATGATATTGGGCAAAGTCACATAGCGCGGCTCGTTCAAACGCAAGTCGGTCGTCACGATGGCGGGCATCGTCAGTTCGATGGTCTCGAGACCACCATCGACCTCGCGAGTCACGATCGCCTTACCGTCAGCAATCTCAATCTTGCTGGCGTACGTTGCCTGCGGCCAGTCAAGCATGGCGGCCAGCATCTGCCCTGTCTGGTTAGCATCATCATCAATGGCCTGCTTGCCCAGAATGATCAGGCTCGGCTGCTCCTTGAGCGCAATCTCCTTAAGCAATTTGGCAACTGCAAGCGGCTGCAGTTCAGCATCGGTCTGAACCAGCACACCACGATCTGCACCAATCGCCATGGCTGTGCGAAGGGTTTCCTGGCACTGGGCCACACCACAAGAGATGGCAACAACTTCAGTTGCAACGCCCTTTTCTTTCAGGCGGGTTGCCTCTTCGACCGCGATTTCATCAAACGGGTTCATGGACATTTTGACGCTGGCGATATCCACGCCCGTCTGATCCGATTTCACTCGCACTTTGACGTTGTAATCCACAACGCGCTTTACCGGCACCAACACCTTCATCTATGGTTCTCCAGAGGTCTATCAACAGAATTTAGAGACAGCACAAATCCGTGGCAAGCACGTCCGACAATGTGTATTCCCCGAAAACGACCGGCTTGATGATGCGAGAAACTCAAAACCGTTCGAACCTGGCACTATTAATTTACCTGGTGCGAAACAGAATGAGAAAGCCAGATCGCTGATTTTCTGTCTAATTGTCCAGTCATTTTACCCGATTACGTGCAAAGCCCTTCCTCGAGCGACCGGGTGTGCTGATGCCTTGTCAAAGGGAAAATGACTGGGACAACAAAAGACGTACCAGCCGATCGGCCATTCAAACGGCACGACCCCTGCGTGGGTCTCTTTGTGTGCTTTTTGCGCAGGCAACTCAAACGCATCGCAAATGAGTTACCCGAGGATCAAAGCTTGGCGAGCGCCTTCACATGAGCAACCACACTGCGTCCCAGCGCGCTCAGGTTGTAGCCTCCTTCCAGCAGACTCAACACTCGCCCCTGAGCGTGCTTGTCGGCAACAGCCACCAACTGCTTGGTCATCCAGGCGTAGTCTTCCTCGACAAGACCTAGCTGCGCCAGATCGTCCTCTCGATGAGCATCAAACCCTGCCGAAATCACGATCAACTGCGGTTCAAATTCATCAAGGCGCGGCAACCACGCTTCTTGCACCAGAGATCGAACCACATCCCCTCGGGAATACGCAGGGACTGGAACGTTGACCATGTTTGACGATACTGCCTGCGTACCGCTGTATGGATACAGAGGATGCTGAAAGAAACCGCACATCAGAACCCTTTCATCACCTGCAAAAATGTTCTCTGTTCCATTACCGTGATGCACATCAAAATCGATGATCGCGACTCTCTCCAGACCATGGTGCTCCAACGCATGGGCAGTTGCAACAGCCACATTGTTGAAAAAACAGAAGCCCATGCTCCTGGCCCGCTCCGCGTGGTGTCCAGGCGGTCTGACAGAACAGAATGCCGAACTCGCCTGCCCATCGATAATCTGGTCGACTGCCATGACGGCCGCCCCCGCTGCATGACGAGCGGCTGTGAGAGAATAGGGGTTAAGCAGCGTGTCAGCATCGATCTCTACCAGACCTTGCTGGGGGGTCATGCGCTGCAAGCGATCAATATAATCTTTAGCATGTACGCGAAGCAGTGCTGCGTCACTGACCGGGGCATCAACCTCCAGCTCCTGGAGATAACTGATGAGGCCGCTAGACAGCATCTGATCAGAGATGGCGTCCAGGCGCTCCGGACACTCCGGGTGTCCGGGACCCATTTCGTGCAGCCTGCACGTCGCGTGTGTGATGAATAATGTCAGCATGGAAGAATTATGTCGTCCACTCTAAGAATTTTGCAACTGTTTCCAACAGTTCTCCTGCTGGCAGGCTGTGCATCCTCTGCACCTCAAGTCACCGATACGTCCGCCACAGCCTCTGGAATTGCCCCGGCTCAGACCAGTGCTATCAAAACATCATCCTCACCAGTCGTGGTGACCCGTTCGACTGCCGCAGATATGGCGCCCGCTTCCTATCAGTCCGGCTTCATGGCTCGCAGTGATGTGCAGTCTTTTTACCGTCATCTGGTGCGTGAGCGCAATCTACCCGAAAATCAGGTCGCACAGTTACTTGCACAGGCAAAGCACCAGGAAGCGGCAGTTCGTCTGATGACACCGCGCGCGCCCGGGCAGCCGGCGATCATTCGCGACTGGCCGACCTACCGCAGCCGCTTTGTTGAACCGGTCAGAATCGAGCGAGGCCTGCAGTTCATGGCCACACACCGTAACGCGTTGCAAGAGGCAGAAAGGCGCTATGGCGTTCCAGCCAGCATCATCGCGGCAATCATTGGTGTGGAAACTCTTTACGGACAACACCTGGGGAATTTCCGGGTACTGGACACTGTCACGACACTCGCATTTGATTACCCGCCCCACCCAAAGCGGGATGAACGCGTAGACCTGTTCCGAGGCCAACTCGCTGACCTGATCGAATTACACATTGGCGGCAAGATCGACGCCAACACACAGCTAGGCTCTTTCGCCGGTGCGGTCGGCATTCCACAATTCATGCCGACCAGCATCAAATCTTATGCGGTTGCCAGCGAACCGGGGCGAGCCGTGAATCTGGAAAGCAATGTCAACGATGCCATCCTGTCTGTGGCGAACTTTCTCCGCCTGCACGGTTGGGTCCCGGGTGCACCCGTATTTGCCCCGGTCGTTCTGCCCGCAAAACCTGCAGGGCTGGTCGCTGGCGGACTTATACCCACACTGGACTGGAGCCGCCTGCAACAGGCGGGTGCACGCCTGGAGACGAATGCCACAATCAAAGGCTGGGCAGATCTACCACTCGGTGTGATCGATCTGCCCACCGCCCGGACCGGTCAGACCGAATATCGGGTCGCCACACCAAACTTCTTTGCACTGACTCAGTACAACCGAAGTTATTTCTATGCAACTTCGGTTGCGGAGTTGGCCCAGGCAATCTCAGCTCAGCGCTGATTGAAAATGCCTGTCGAAAGGTAACGGTCGCCCCTGTCACACACGATGAAAACGATGGTTGAGTTGCGAACCCGGGCGGCAACGCGCAACGCTGCCACCAGCGCACCGGCTGCCGATACACCTGCGCATATGCCTTCAACCGCAGCGAGCTTGCGCGTCATGTCTTCGGCATCGGATTGTTCGATGATCTCGATCTCGTCGACCCGTGAAGGATCATAAATTTTTGGCAGGTAAGCCTGTGGCCATGCCCGGATACCCGGAATCTGCGATCCCTCGGCAGGCTGTGCACCGACGATCTGGATCTGCGGGTTCCGTGACTTCAGATAGCGCGAAGTCCCCATAATGGTACCCGTCGTGCCCATCGCACTGACAAAATGCGTCACTTTCCCACCAGTCTGATGCCAGATTTCCGGCCCGGTGGTCTTGAAATGTGCCAGTGGATTGTCGGGATTGGAAAACTGGTCTAGCACCTTTCCTTTGCCTTCTTTTTCCATCTGGGACGCCAAGTCACGTGCAAACTCCATGCCGCCTTTGTCTGCAGGTGTCAGAATCAACTCGGCCCCATAAGCAGTCATTGACGCACGGCGTTCAAGCGAAAGATTGTCAGGCATGATGAGAATCATCTTGTAGCCACGCATGGCAGCCACCATCGCCAGCGCAATACCCGTGTTACCACTGGTTGCCTCAATCAGCGTGTCGCCAGGCTTGATCTCACCGCGTTTTTCTGCCTCAAGAATCATCGACAGCGCCGGGCGATCTTTCACTGAACCGGCAGGATTGTTTCCCTCCATCTTGGCGAGAATCACGTTGCCGCGGGACTGTCCAACTTCTTCGGCCAGGCGCTGCAAGCGGATCAGGGGTGTCTTTCCGACAGTCTGTTCAAGTGTCGGGTATTGCAAGATATCGCTCATCAGGAGTCCAGTTTGTTCGGTTCAAACTTCAGGGTGCTGACGCAAAGTCAGTCTGTATCACAAAATTTTAACGGCAAGAACACCTGGTCGGATTGCCGGCAATTTTGCTATTGTGGCTTTGCGCTTATTAATCCAGGTTTTTTTCATCAGCAGAAATCTGCAAAATGGATGGTGTGGCCTGCGACCCATGCGTTTTACGCTCACGCATCGTGAAGGCTCGCTTTGGGCGGGGACGCTTTTGTTTACGGTCTCTGACTAACGGGTTCGCACTGCGTTTAGACCGCCTTTTGCCAGACGGGTGAGCCGTGTCATTCCAGACTTCACTTTGACGATGCTTGGCGCGGGATTGTCGACCCACGGATTGACGGGACTGAGCATGCGCTATCCGCACGGCTGGATTCGACTCGTCGAATGCACTTTGCTCAACGGCCCGTGTCAGCCTGTCCTGCTGGCCTTTCTCCATCACCGGGAAATGGAGCAAGTCGATCGAATCTGGCGATGCCGCATCACTGACTGCGTGCAGCATCAGCACCGTAACCATCAAGATCGGGGCACTCAGACTCAAGATTTTTCGTAAACCCTTACCGCAACGTGGTTTGGGTTTATCGATGCTTCGTTCGACAACGCGTTCCCGGTTGTCACAAACAGCGGATGACGAAGATCCGGTCAGTATCGGGATCGGACGTCTGAAAACACCTGGCTGAAGAACTCTGGGCGACTGGTTGAGAAAACATTTGCTCGCGAGCATGAAGGATTACTCCGATCAGACCAGAGACCGTCATGTTGACACTCCCCGGCGCGACCTGCCCCCCGTCTTACCCGCCGTTGTCCGGGGTGATTTCTACCCGGCCTTTCTGGTGTTCAGAAACCCATGCTCAGCCTGATAGCGGATGTAATCCGCTACACCTGTCTGCACGTCTTTAAATCCTGCCTCATACCCTGCTGCTCTCAACGCAACCGTGTCAGCCTGGGTGTAACTTTGGTAACGCCCCTTGAGGTCATCCGGAAACGGCACATACTGAATCAAGCCCTGCTCTACCAGATCTGGCAGGGCAAGCTTTGACTCCCCGTTGATCTCACGCAAGGTGTTGACGACAGAAGATGCGACATCATTAAAAGGCTGCGCTTGACCCGTACCACAATTGAAAATTCCGCTGACTGCTGTATTCGCTAAAAAATGCAAATTAACTGCAACGACATCATCCACAGAAATGAAATCACGCATCTGTCCCCCGTCAGCGTAACCATCCCAACCGGCAAACAGACGCACACTTCCTGTGGCAAGGAACTGATTCATATTATGAAATGCGACCGACGCCATCCGCCCCTTATGCTGTTCGTGAGGCCCATAGACGTTGAAGTAGCGCAAACCCACAACCTGAGCAGTCAGACTGTCGAGTCGACTACGGACGACCTGATCAAACAGGAACTTGGAGTAACCGTAGACATTCAGTGGCTTCTCATTGTCAAGTGACTCAACATAGTTCGGTCCCGCACCGTACACCGCCGCCGATGATGCATAGATAAAAGGCACCCTTTGCGCCTGAGCCCATTCAAACAGTTCACGAGTCACCCGGTAGTTATTGTCCATCATGTAGTGGCCATTTCGCTCAGTAGTGTCTGAGCAGGCCCCCTGGTGAAAGATCGCCTTGACGTTGCGCAAAGTGCCATTGGCCACCTTGGTTCTGAACTCATCCTTGTGCATGTAATCCGCAACCGAGCAACCCACCAGGTTGACGAACTTGTCCCCATCGGTCAGGTCATCAACTGCCAGAATGCTGTCGTAACCACGGGAATTCAGCCCGCGCACCAGATTCGATCCAATAAACCCTGCCGCACCTGTGACGATAATCATCCGATTGCGCGAGAAACCTCGGGCTTTAGCCCGGGGAGGGATAGCGCGGCACGTGAAACGTGCCCTGCTCCCGCGTCTCCTTTCGAAATAGCTATCCTTGAGTAGCCGTAGCCGTCGCTACGCTGAATGATTCGGCAGTGCTTGTGTGAGATGCCTTGCACCACATCACTGCCGGTCTGAATGTTGAAGCTGCCGGACGCCCGCACGGCAACCCGACCCACGTAGCTGCCTGCCTTCTTGCTCGAAGCTGGCACATCCGCTCGCACCAGATCCCCCGTCTGGAAACCGTCAACGGCCTTGCTGCGCATCAGATACCCGCGCGGAAAGCCGTACTTATCCAGTCGTGTCCGTTGATAGCTGCCACGCCCGGTGCACTTCACCTGCAAGGTGGGTTGACTCAACGCCTTGAGGGCGCCCACGCTACCGACGCAGGCGGCATCAAGGGCATGGGTCTTCGGCACACCTTGCTGGTTGCGGCTGTATTTCGTACGCCCGCCCGAGGAAAGCTCCACCGGCAGGCCGTTTGCCTTCAATGCATTGGACAGCGCCCAGCGCGTGCTATTGACCGAGGCGGCATCCCTCAAGGGTCGCTTGGCCTGCGCCTGAATCCGCGCCAGACGCTTGGGGTCCTTGGCCAGGAACATCTCCAGCGGTAGCGCTGCCTTCTTGTGGTTGCACGGCCCGCAGGCCAGCGCCAAATTGGAGATCCGGTTCGAGCCGCCACGCCCCCGGGCGTGCAGGTGTTCAACCTGCAATGGCACGCCGGTGGCGTCACAGTACGCACACTTGCGACCCCACTTCTGGAGCAGGTACTCACGCACCTCGTAACCTGCCAGCGTTCCCTGCTGGTATTCAATACCAGAAATCTCAGGATTCTCGAGCGCCTGCATGTCAAAGCGCACCAACTCCGAGCTGATGGCCATCACCGGCGCCCAGCGACGAATACGCGTCACCCACGCCAAGGTGGTGTCCACCCGGTGCTGCAAGGATGGCGCCAGCCACCCGGAACGACGCGTGCGGTTCAAGAATCGCGGTGCGCGGTAGCGCAACTTGCCACGCCTGCGTCGGCGCATGCTGCAGCGGGCAGTAAGGGCCTCGCTAATCTGGCGGCCTCGGTGCACCAACTCCATGAGGCTCAGGACTGCTGCGCCGCGCTCGATCTCACCCGTGGTAGCGTCGACGGATTCAGTATCACACACCAATGCCAGGCCGGTGGCTTCACTGCCTGGATCAATCTTAATGCGCAGAGGCTGTAAGGCGCAGGAGTCGGCGTGACGATCAATGAGCCGGATCACGAAGGGCGCCCGCCGATGCACGCGTGCGCGTCCAGCGGCCAGCAGCTTGCAGGCACGCTTTTCACAACACGGCATCAGTGGCACGCCACTGCGATCCAACACAAAAACCGACACGCGACCTCCTTAAAACAATGCCGTCTTTCCGGCTGCCAGCGATTACTCGCCTTGTGACGCAAACCTTTCGGCTTGTCTCCCCTCGACCAGGTTGTCAGCCCGTTGAAAGCACAAGGTTTTCGATCACCGCCCGTTTCGTACCTACCCGGGGCTTGTCTACTGCGGTGATTTCCAGAGCCTGGAACTGAGGAAGCATTCCAGGGTGGGTCTTCTGACTGACTGACAACGTAGCGCCTTGCGGCACTCGGTCTGGTCAATCTCAGACTTGAGAAGCGCTAGCTCCTCAAGTCTCGGCCTTTAGGCCGGGGTGATTGACCCTAACTCCTGTGCTGTAACGGTCGATGTACCCAGTTTTCCGACCACGATACCACCCGCTTTGTTCGCCCAGCGCATCGCAATCTCCCAAGGTGC
>CAZBIN010000046.1:0-16217 GCA_964491995.1 uncultured Orrella sp. | reverse complement strand
TCTGGGCACCGCAATTCAATATAAGAGACATATCACCACCGGTGAAGGAGACTGACATGAAAAATAAAATCCTGGGCTTATTGATGGCATCTGCACTCGCACTGCCACTGGCCTCTCAGGCAGAAACCAAGGAACTGCGCGTTCCGCTGGGTGCAGGAGGATTTGGATTCTTGCCTTTGCACATGATGAAGGAACATAACCTGGTCGAGAAGAATGCCAAGGCTTTGGGGCAGGATCTCAAAGTCAACTGGTCCAACATTGGCGGCCCCTCGGCCATGATCGACGCACTTCTTTCGGGCTCAGCAGACTTCATCGCTGCGGGTCCTCCGTCGTTTCTGATTCTGTGGGATCGCACCAAGGGCAACGCCAATGTCAAAGGTGTCGCTGCCATGAGCTCGATGCCGATGAACCTGAATACCGGTGCAGAACATCTGAAGTCCATTGATGATCTGAGGCCCAACGACAAGATCGCAGTGACTTCGGTCAAGTCCTCCATCCCCTCAATTATCATGCAGATGTATGCCTTGCAGAAATACGGCAAGGATCAAGTTTTCCGGTTTGATCCATACACAGTCAGCATGAACCACGGAGATGCTGCGGCAGCGCTGCTATCGGGCAGCGGCAACATCACTGCTCACTATGCCTCGGCCCCGCTTGACCAGAGGGAGCGCAAGACACCTGGCATTCGCTCGATCATGAACTCTGACGACATCATGGGTGGATCAACCACCTTTACGATGATTTCGACGACTGACAAGTTCAAGAAGAGCAATCCGAAGGCGTATCAAGCCTTTGTCAACGCGCTTCAAGAAGCGCACGCGATGATCGCAAAAGATCCCGGTGCAGCCACGGATGTGCTGATTGCATCCATGGGTGGCTCGAGTCGCTGGTCCAAACCAGAGATGATGGAGATTCTGGCTGACCCGAAAATCAAATACACAACCACACCTGAGAACGTCATGAAGTATGCAACGTTCATGAACGAGATCGGTTCACTGAAGAACCGCCCCGCGAACCTCGGCGAGCTCTTCTTCGAAGGCGTTGACGTCTCGAAAGGCAACTGATACTTCCCTGCATCATCCGTCGACACCCATCGGTGTCGACGGATGTGATCTCGATTTCGTTAAGGAGAATGACCGAATGACGCAAGGTCATGCCGGACCGACACTGCGCGTTGACAACGTGACGCTGCGCTATCGCACCAAAGACCACCTGGTGACTGCCACTTACAGGGTCAGCTTTGATGTCCATAAATCCGACCGGTTCGTCATTCTCGGACCATCAGGCTGTGGAAAGTCGACACTGCTCAAAGCGGTGGGAGGTTTCATGCAACCCGTTGAGGGGAAGATGACACTCAACGGCTCTGAAATCCGCAAGCCCGGCCCCGATCGGGTGATGGTGTTTCAGGAGTTCGATCAGCTCTTGCCCTGGAAAACCGTCAAAGAGAATGTTGTGTTCGCATTGACGGCGAGCGGCAAGCTCGGTCGCAAAGAAGCCCAGGAGCGTGCGCTGCATTACATCGGGAAAGTCAACCTGTCCAAATTTGCCGACAGCCTGCCTCATACCCTGTCAGGTGGCATGAAGCAGCGAGTCGCCATTGCCAGAGGTATGGCGATGGAACCCGAGATCCTGCTCATGGACGAGCCATTTGCGGCGCTTGACGCTCTGACTCGAGGCAAGATGCAGGAAGAGCTTCTGCAACTCTGGGAAGACACCAAATTCACAGTACTGTTTGTAACGCATTCCATACCAGAAGCGGTACGCATCGGCAGCCGCATCCTTCTGCTGAGCGCACATCCAGGCCAGGTCCGGGCTGAGTTGAACAGCCACGGTGTCGACACACTGACGCCTGATGGAGAGCCACTGGTCAAGCATATCGAGAGTCTGCTGTTTCATGACGTGGGGAACATCGCACATGCCTGAAAACATCACATCCAGGGAGCGCCCCGAAGTCATCAACGAAGTCACGGACACCGGATTCGGTGTTGTCGAAAAGCCACTCTCGACATTCGAAAAACTGGCTGACAACAGCATCTTGCGCAAGATCGTGGTGCTGGTGGTTCTTGCCCTGATCTGGGAGGCGTATGCCACCTGGCAAAACAATCCACTGCTGTTTCCGACGTTCATCGCAACCGTTGACGCGCTTGTCACTGGGCTGATCGACGGACGACTGATTGCAGCCACATGGTCCTCAATTGCGGTATTGCTCAAGGGCTACCTTGCCGGACTGGCGATTGCCGCCATCTTTACGGCGTTTGCCAGTGCCACACGGGTTGGAGCGGACATCCTCGAGACACTGACGTCGATGTTCAACCCACTGCCTTCGATTGCGTTGTTGCCCTTGTCGATGATCTGGTTCGGCCTGGGCGAAGGCAGTATCGTGTTCGTGCTGATTCACGCAGTACTATGGTCGGTTGCTCTGAACACCCACACAGGCTTCAAGACGGTCAGTCCAACATGGAGAATGGTCGGCAGAAATTATGGTCTGACCAACATCGGCTACGTCACAAAGATCCTGATCCCGGGTGCATTCCCCAGCATTCTGACCGGCATGAAGATTGGCTGGGCATTCGCCTGGCGCACGCTGATTGCCGCTGAACTGGTGTTTGGAGCCAGTTCGGGTTCAGGTGGTCTTGGCTGGTTCATCTTTCAGAACAAGAACATGCTCGACATTCCCAACGTGTTCGCCGGCTTGCTGATGGTGATCATCATCGGGCTTCTGGTGGAGAACTTCATCTTCAAGATCGTGGAGCGCGAAACGATCAACAAGTGGAACATGCAGTCCTGAGGCGGGTTCTCGCTGCGGTCCCCAAGCCAGCAGTCACAGAACGGACACGAGAGAATCCAAAAACCCTGCCTCTCTCTCGACCTGACGTTTTGTCGGGCCAGGAGAGAGGCAGGTTTTTAATCCGTTGTTCTGACTTCTGGTCTGCTTTTTGTGGTGTCTGTGTGCTTTCGTTTCTGGCTTTTCAGTCCAGTTTCTTGTGTGTCAGACAGCCAGTCTCATGACGCCCGACACATCATCGAGGTCATAAAGCGTCCGGACTTGCTGGATCAAGCGGGCGGGATCTGTGTCAATAGCGCTGTGACAACACAGTGTCCTGAGCTTGTCCTCAAGCTCGCTATCCGTGAGCGGATTGCTGACTGAGCCTTTGGCGCTTTGTACGTGCTCGCGGATCACAGTGCCATCATCAAACAGGATCCTGACTGTCGCGCTATCCACTGAGTAGGTTTCGTCGTCCACAAAACTCACTTTTGCGCCGAGTGCCCGAATATCCGGATCGTTGACTGCGGCGTCAGAGAACTCTTGCAAACCCGCCTTGTTTCTCATCAGGCAGACAGCCACGCCGTGCTGGGCACAAACCTGCGACTCGCGTCCGGACCGGATCTCAGGCCGATCCGCTCTTTGCCTGAGCAAAGGATGTCCTGTGAGTTCAATGTTCGCAATTCGGTCGACACCCAAAGACATCAGGGCAGCTGACCGGGAAATCGTCAGACAAGCGTCCAGAACCGGATTGAGTACCACACCACAAGGATACGGTTTGTAAGTATTCCTGGCGATTTCCCAGGTCTTGCCAAAGTCGTGCGTGAGTGCAGAAATGTCTGCACGCTCCCCGTAGACATGCGTAAATCCCCTGACGCCCACGAGTGGGTCTGCTGGCCCATCAAATCCGTTTTTTGCCAGCAAGGCCGAGATCAGGCCATTGCGAGCTGCGTTGCCGACACTGGCGCTCTTTGACATGGTACCCAGGCACTCCACCAGCCCACAGGCTTGTGTCGCCGCGCTACCAAACGCCCAGACCATCTGATCGACTGAGAGCCCGAGAATACGACCCACTGCAGCAGCAACGCCTACCACTGCACATGTGGAGGTGATGTGCCAGCCCTTGGTGTAGTGATAAGGCGAGATTGCGTTACCCAGTCGGCACTGAACTTCCACGCCCACCAGAAAAGCGGCGAGCATCGATCGCCCATCGATGGGAAAACGCTCGGCCAGCGCAAACAGCGCGGCTGCCACCGGGGCGGTCGGGTGAATGATGGTGGGTGTATGGGTATCATCAAAATCGTAGACGTTGGCTGCCATCGCATTGAGAGATGCAGCGGTCAGCAAGTCGGTCTTGTCATGTCTGCCAAACAGCGATGCCTGCGGCGGACCTGCGAACTCGCTGTAGGTGGCAAGCGCAATCTCGATCGTCCTGTCCCGGCAACCGCCGAGTCCGACCGCAAAATAGTTCATGAGTGATCGCCTGGCTTCATGAAACATCTGCGAAGGGATATCTTCATAAGCAACATTGACGGCAAACTCTGCCAGCATCCGTGATGCGGTTATCGTAATGGTCGCGCTTTTTGACACTTGTCTCTCCACGTGCGATTAGGTCATTGACGGGGAATTTCGAATCCTGCGAGTTTCTCAATGGCCTGGGTCATGGCTGTGTGATCGACCTCGGGGCCCAGCATGTTGCGACTCGAGCGCCACAGTTCCAGACAGAGACGCGCGAACGGTGCAGGCACATTCTTCTCTCCCGCAAGCTCAAGCGCATTCTCGATATCCTTGAGCATCATGTGCAAAGGAAATCCGCTGTCAAACCTTCGAGACAGAACGTACTGCTTGAACTTCTTTTCAATACTGTTGTTTGTGCCCGTCGACACTCGGAGAATATCAACCATTGTTTGCGGATTCAGGCCCTGCTTGCAACCAATCAGAATGGCTTCAATGCCAATCAGGAATCCCGCACATGACACCAGATTGTTCAATGCCTTCATCGCGTGTCCCGTGCCTACGTCACCGGTGCAATGAATCGTACCCATCGTTTCCAGGACCGGTCTGGCACGCTCCACCACCGCCTGCTCCCCACCTGTCATGACGGTGAGCGTGCCCTGCTCGGCACGCGCGACGGCACCTGATACGGGTGCATCAATCAGATCTATCGACAGCGCTTTCAGACGTGCGTGCATGCTGCGTGTGTGTGCAGCCACACCGGAGGTCATGTCCACAATCAGACTACCCGGCCTGAGAGTGCTTGTCAGGCCTTCATCGCCAAACACAACCGACTCGGCCACCCGGCTGTTGGGCAGGATCATGCAAACAATGTCCGATGCAGCTGCCAGCGTCTGAAGGTCGACACATCGGCCAGAACCATACTTGCTCTCGAAATCAGCGACACGACCTGTGTCAATATCATTGGCCAGAACGTCATATCCACCTCGCAGAATGCAAGCTGCCATGGGTGCACCCATGGCCCCGAGCCCAACAAATCCCACCTTGATGTCTTGTTGCATCCCTGCCTCCAGCTACTGCGAAAAGCACAACTTGCTGACTTGAAAATCCTTCAAACCCGGCTCACTGAGACACCTTGAGCAACTTCGCAAAACGATCCATGCTCTCGAGATTGCGAAACGCATGAACACATTCAAGCAGGCGTTCGATGCCATCATTGTCCAGACCTGAGGCAGGCATCAGATGGCGATACTTGTCATCAACATCGGTCCAGTCGATACCTCGAACGCCATAGCCCTTGGCTGCCTTGCAGGTATGACTGAAGGTGCGTCCATCCTTGAGTTTCAGGATGACGGTGCCGCCGTGCCGATGGGTAAACCGGTCTGGCAATGGTGTCGGATTCTGATCAAATTCCACCCGATTCTGCAATGCACTGATCACCGGATCGGCCATCTTCTGCGGACTCATGTGAATCCAGGTGAAACCGCGATCAACGATGGCAGCCGCGACAAAGTACACCACGCTGTGTGCTGCACCGATCAGGTCGCGGGGATGATTGGGTGCCATCCAGTCTTTCATCTGCGCCGCCGAGATGATCACTGTGTCAATCTGGTCGGCAGTGACATTCGCTTCATTCGCCACATTGGCTGCGGCCTCGGCGATGGCGTGAAACGGGTGAGCCCCGGGCATGAGCTTGATCGCCATGTCCGTACAGATGTCCCATGACTGACCCAGTCCCTGAGTGATTTCATCCACACATGTGCCATTCATCGCGCTGAGAAATCCGCGTGGCGCATCCAGTACGCCCGTTTCGGTCTTGAACCCTGCAGCGGCAGCCTGCGCTGCCATCACGGACAGCATCGCTGACATTGCAGCGTGGTACTCCCTTGCGCAACTCGTGTCTGCAGCAATCGCCATGCCCCCGATGGAAGTGGCCGCAAGCGATATGGCATGGGTCATCTGTGTTTGATCCAGGTTCAGCAAAAGCCCTGCAGCAACCGTGCCACCGAACACCGTTGAAACGCTACCGTGAAAACCGCGCTTCATCCGTCCCGGTGTGAGCGACTCATCGATCCGCCCGGCTATCTCGTAGCCCAGAACCATGGCACGCAGCACCTCTGCGCCACTACGTCTTTGGTGCTCTGCAACCGCAATGGCAGTGGTCGATGCAATCGTCCCAATGTGAGCAATGCTACGCATGTCGCTGTCATCCGAAGCGGCCGCATCACTTGCAATCGCATTGCATTTGGCCGCCGCTGCGAGTGGCAACTTGCGGTTGTCAAACCATACGGATGCTTGCTGGACGCCTGCGTTGGCACACTCCAGTTCCCGGACAATTCTCGCCGATTCAATCCGGGTGCCAACCGCAACGCTTGCCAGCGTACTGGCGATCACCATTTCTGCCCTCTCAAGTGATTCCAATGGCAGGTCGGAAATCCTGGTGTTCACTGCAAAATCAGCCAAGGTGCTGGCAAGTGTCATGCTGTTGTCTCCCGAAATCCACGATTCTTTTTGTAGATTATGCGGGAATGGCTGCCCTTGAAGTCAATCTTGAGATGACTTTAAAGGCAAACTTTGATCAGTTTGACGCAGACTCAGTCCCCTCGGCAAGAGCGGCCTGGGTCTCTTGCTCGGTCACCCCATGCTGGCTGAACCCCATGATGCTATGAGTCGCAAAACAACTTTGGCTGACCACCGCTCTATCAAGGGTCCTGTGCAAAGATGCGCTCTCAAACACATCTGTACGCCAAAAAAGTACCTTCCGGGACAACTTTCACACGGGTTTGTGAGGTTGCGTGCTCATCATGTACGCAATCTCTTCCCGACCCGCAGGCACAGGTGCAACATACGAAACAACCATCCTTTCCACTCGTATTTCAACGGACATGATCATGCACCGAGCATTCAAGACATTCGTCGTTGGTCTGTGCACCGCGACCTTGACCCTGTGCACCGTCTCGCAAGCGATTGCGTGCACGACGTTCAGGATTCAGACTGACGACGGGACATGGATCGTCGGACGATCCATGGAGCTTGGTCTAGACCTTGAAAGCCAGGTCATGCTTGTGCCGCGCGGATTCAAGTTGACCACCATGCGACCGGACATGTCGGCCGGGGGTAGCTGGGTCACCAAGCTTGGGTTTCTTGGTATCAACACGCTGGGCAACGACGTTGCGACGGATGGCCTGAATCAAGCGGGTCTTTCGGCACATGCCCTTTACATTCCGGGTTTCTTTGAGTATCAGCCCTACCCTGCGAATGGAAAGAACGCGCTTGCCAACACCGATGTCGTGAACTGGATCCTGAGCAACTTTGAGAATGTCGATCAAGTTCGCAAGGCCCTGCCAGACATGGTGGTTTATGCGCTGGACATCCCGAAAATGGGTGTCCAGCCCCTGCATTGGGCGGTCAAGGATGCATCGGGTGGCTCGATCGTCATCGAGTACGTGAAAGGCCAACTGCAGATCCATGACAATCCGGTTGGTGTACTCACCAACGCGCCAAATTTTGATTGGCACATGACCAATTTGCGGACTCACATCAACCTCACCAACATCAATGTCGACTCGCTCGAACTCGGCACAGTTACCATCAAGCCCCTCGGCCAAGGCACCGGCCTGCTGGGTCTGCCAGGCGATTACACCCCGCCTTCAAGGTTTCTGAGAGCGACCGCACTGGCTCACACGGTCAAAGCTGGCGCAACGGGGCAACAAGGGGTGAACTCGGCGTTTCACATTCTGAATGCCGTTGACATACCGATCGGCGTCGTTGCAGAAAAGACCGGACAGACGGCAGACGGCAAACCCGTGCTGGCTTATGAGCAAACACAGTGGGCTACCGTCTACGACTTGAAGAACAGAACCGCTCACTTCAGAACCTACGGCGATCTGTCCGTACACAAAATCGATCTGACCAGGCTGAGCTTCGATGGCAAGACTATCGAGCACGTACCCATGTCTCGACAAATGACGCATCAGGACGTCACGCCGCTGCCAAAAAGACAGCATTAGTCACCAGTTCATGCCATCCCCTTGGACGACAAGGGGATGGCTGCTAGTTGGTCAAAACCTGAACGTCACACCAGCGGCAATGCCGAGCATGTTCAGGTCCAGCGTATTGCTGTTCTGGCGATATTGGTAGAAAACGTTCTTGACCACCAGCGAAAGATCGCCCCAGTCAAAGGTATGACCAAGCCCCAGATAGGCCTGTGTTGTAACGCTCGAGCGCTCACCTGCACCAACATCGACGTAAAAAGGTACGAAATAGCGGGAGTCGCCCAGTTTCCAGCGGCCTTTCACACCCACAACAACATCCGTCAGATTCTGAACTGCGCTCACGGTAAGCGCCCCACCGGGTAGCGGACCACTGACTGTGGTTTGTGCACGCTGCTGCAGAAAGCGAACGCCGGCCAACCCATCCATGTAAAACGATGGAGACTCATACAACCGGTAGACTGGCGCAAGCGTGACCATTGTGATCGTTGTACTGGTCTTGGCCGACAAGCTTGCCTGGCGCACCACAGTTGAAGTGGTCTGGCCGAGCTCGCCATACATGGCGTCCAGATAAAGCCCCAGTCGACCGTAACTGGCCTGTGCCGCCACCATCCCGGTAAACCGAAGGTCTGACAACACATCTGAGGGGCTCAGACGCACCTGGCCGATTCTGCTGTTGTCATGCGAGACGGAGCCGCGCAGCCCAAGGGCCCATGCGTATGGCGTAACACTGAAACGCCAGCTATCACCGGAACCCGGCTGCGCTGAAGGCTGGGTCACGACAGGTTGGCCATTCGCACCAGGAATGATCGCGAGGAAAGCAAAAAGCACAGCCAGAGACGAGGACTTCGCGCGATAACTGACAGACGTTGCCATGGTGTTCCGAATCGTGGGCAGACATTTACGGGTGGGTCAGCCGAAAGACTCCTGGACCGACCGCAATGCCATATTAGTTCAGTTGCATTATCTGGTTTGCCCGGAGTTTCCCCTGCGAGACAGTCACGCCCGACCGCGAGAATGTTCCGCCAGCAAATAGCGCGCTTGCGGCAGGAAGCAGGCATACCTTCTAGGACATTCAACGCTACGGCTTCTTCAAAGGTGTGGCTGGTTATTTGAGCGCATATCCCTGAATTTCCGCCATTATGGCCAGGCACTGAGCAGCAAGCCCTGCTCGTTGACATTTCGAATCAGATATTGAAACTCAGCCGCATCAAATTCAGCCGGGTTGGCTGCCGCAAACAGGTACTGATCTGCTCGTACTGTGATCGTGGCAATCGCTACTGCTCCAAAGACTGCTGGTTTGCCGTGCGCAAACTGCGCCAGCGCGCAGTAGGCCAACGCTATCAGACCAGTCAGGGTAGGCGCATCAAGCACGCCCTGCGATAGCAGCGTTATCGAGCCCGTCGTGCGAATAATGTGACGCATCACGGTTCACCCACCGACCAGACGCCTGTTCAATGCAAACCTGAGCCGACCGCTGTGTTTCTGAAGTGGACTGCGGGTAGACGGGATGTTGAATAATCAAATCCCTGCTTGCTGCAGCAGCACCTGATCACCCTCGATGATCTGTCGAAAGCGCTCGCTGATTGACCACCAGTCGACAATATCCACCTTCCAGGGCAGATCAGACTCTGCAAACTCCTCTGCCATTGCGCTGATGCGCTCCAGGCTCAGTGGTTGCGGCGCCTTGAAGCAAAGATCCAGGTCAGAGAATTTTTTAGCTCGTCCTGTCGCGCGCGACCCGAATACCCAAACCGTTGAGTCTGGAGCGTGGCGGTTGAGAATGCTCTTCACGATCAGCAACTCGTTGTTGCCAATATCAAGCGGTGGTTGACCGCTCATACGCGCTGCCTGCGTTCGAGCTCTGCCAGCAGATGACGCGCCTCATCCAGAAAATCGGGTATCCCCTCTACGACCTTCAATGCCACGGTTTCGTCATACGTATGGCTGGTTTTTGAGCGCATATCTCTAAACTTGCGCCACTCTGGCCAAGCACTGAGCAGCAAGCCCTGCTCGCTGGCACTTCGAATCAGATATTGAAAGTCAGCCGCATCAAATTCAGTCGGGTTGGCTGCTGCAGCCTCCAGATAGCGTCGCAACATCTTGTGCGACAGCTCGTAGGTGAATTCAAATCTTTGAATCAATCCGTCGCGAATCTGTATGTCAGATATATCGGACTGATAGCGCGCGAGACCTTCGTCCAGGCCGTTTACAGCGTTGATGAGAGGAGTCAGGTCTAGTGTCATTCCAACCTCTTCATTTACGCCGATGGCAGGTCGTTGAGGAATGTACCAAGCGCAAAAACTGGTCGGGGCGAGAGGATTCGAACCTCCGACTCCTGCGTCCCGAACGCAGTACTCTACCAGGCTGAGCTACGCCCCGACGGCGGGCTGATTGTCTGTCTGGGGGACAGACATCGGGAACTTGATTTGATGCGATATCAGTCAAGACCGAAGATTCTAACAGGTTTTATCGACAATTTGAGTGCCACCCCCATGCTCGCTTGATGATTGCGGTCATGGGCCATCGAGACATTAATCCATTTGTACCGGAAATTAGTGATCACGCCTGACAGAAGCCTTCGCAACACTCACCAGCAAATCTCTCCAGGGACCCGCCGGCACGATATCGAGTGCCAAGATGGCGAGATCGATCTCTCTTTGCGCAGCAAGCTGTGTGTGCTCCAGCGCATCGGTTTGCCGTATTGCCTTTGCCACCCCTTCGAAATCCCCGCTGCCATTCTCGATTGCATCGCGAATCAGAGCCTTCTGCTCTTGGTTACCCACTGACAGCACCCGCAGCAGCGGCAGCGTTGGTTTGCCTTCGCGCAGATCATCGCCCACATTCTTGCCAATCGTCTGCACATCACCTGAATAGTCCAGCAAGTCATCGACCAGCTGAAATGCCGTACCCAGATGACGACCATACGTCGCTAGTGCTTCACACTGCTCAGCAGAAACATCCGAGAGGATGGCGCCACAGCGCGCAGCCGCCTCGAACAGCTTGGCTGTCTTGAATCGAACGACTTTGAGATACCGCTCTTCAGTGACATCCGGATCATGAACGTTCAGCAACTGCAGAACTTCGCCCTCCGCAATGATAGTCGTAGCCTCAGCCATGGTTTTCATGATGGACATCCGGTTGATGTCGACCATCATCTCGAAAGCGCGCGAGTAAAGGTAATCGCCGACCAGCACGCTGGCAGGATTGCCGAACACCGCATTGGCGGTGGAGCGCCCCCGGCGCAGATCCGAGTCATCGACTACATCGTCGTGCAGCAGTGTCGCCGTATGGATAAACTCGACGATTGCACCCATCAGGGCGTGCTGGGTGCCCGTATACCCGCATGCCTTGGCCGCGAGCAGCACAAGCACGGGACGCAGGCGCTTGCCGCCTGAGCCGATGATGTAATCGCCAATTGTTCTGATCAGAACGACGTCTGAATCCAGTCGCTGGCGGATGACCGCATCAACGGATTTCATATCATCGGCGATCGGGGCCAGGAGTTCAGAGAGAGGTTGCACAGGGAATTTCTTTTTGACTTTCAGACGGTTAAATAATACACTCGATGGTTCGGTAAATTTCCGAAATACTAAATTCAGGCAAACCAAGAGGTTAACCCATGTACGCGGTCATAAAAACTGGTGGCAAGCAGTATCGCATTGCTGCTGGCGAAAAACTCAAGATAGAACAGATACCGGCAGACATTGGGCAAGAAATCACCCTGGACGAAGTACTGTCAGTGGGCGAAGGCGATCAGATCAAGATCGGCACGCCGCATGTTGACGGTGCAGTTGTCAAGGCTACAGTTCTTGCGCAAGGACGCCACGACAAGGTCAAAATTTTCAAGATGCGTCGTCGCAAGCACTACCAGAAGCGGCAAGGTCATCGTCAAAACTACACGGAAATCCGTATCGACTCGATTTCTGCCTGATTCAGGCGAAATTGACGGTTAGCAGGAGTCAAACATGGCACAGAAAAAAGGCGGCGGCTCAACCCGCAACGGTCGCGACTCAGAAGCCAAACGGCTTGGCGTAAAAGCCTACGGTGGTCAACTGATCTCGGCCGGATCTATTATTGTTCGTCAGCGTGGCACGAAGTTCCACCCCGGAACCAATGTCGGTATGGGCAAGGATCACACGCTGTACGCCCTGGCAGAAGGCAAAGTTAAATTTGCCATCAAGGGTCATCTGAACAAGTCCACGGTTTCGATCATCGCTGAATAATCGATGCTCATCGTGGCGCGTGGCCCTGTCGAATCCGGCAGGGCTTCTTTTTTTGAAGAACGATCATGAAATTTGTCGACGAAGCGACCATTGAGGTCATCGCAGGTAAGGGCGGCAACGGTGCAGCGAGCTTCCGTCGGGAAAAATTCATTCCCAAGGGCGGACCTGATGGTGGTGATGGCGGTCGAGGCGGCAGCGTCATCGCCGTGGCTGATCGCAACATCAACACGCTCGTCGACTACCGTTTTGCACGCAAGCACGTGGCACGCAACGGGGAGAACGGTCGCGGATCGGACCAGTACGGTGCCGGCGCGGACGACATCACCCTGCGCATGCCGGTTGGTACGGTCATCTATGACGCTGATACCAACGAATTGCTGCACGATCTCGACACCCACGGTCAGAGCGTTATTCTGGTCAAGGGCGGTCAAGGCGGCATGGGCAACATACATTTCAAGTCAAGCACCAACCGGGCACCACGCCAGTTCACCATGGGTCAGGAAGGTGAGCAGCGTCGCATCAAACTCGAGCTGAAAGTGCTCGCAGACGTGGGTCTGCTGGGCATGCCAAACGCCGGCAAATCCACGCTCATCACCAAGATATCGAATGCGCGCCCCAAAATTGCAGACTACCCGTTCACGACTTTGCACCCAAACCTCGGAGTGGTTCGCACCTCCCCTTCCAGAAGCTTTGTGGTCGCCGACATTCCGGGTCTGATCGAGGGCGCATCTGAAGGCGCTGGCCTGGGGCATCTGTTTCTGCGACACCTGAGCCGGACCCGGATTCTGCTGCATCTGGTGGATCTGTCAAGCCCGGACCCTGACCTGGATCGTGTCAAACAGGCTGTGGGCGAAATGCATGCCATTGAAAAGGAATTGCAACGCTACGATCAGGATCTGTATGACAAGCCTCGCTGGCTGGTTCTGAACAAGCTCGATATGGTCCAGGACCCGGAACAGGCACGCAAGGCGTTCCTCAAAGCCAGCAAGTGGAAAGGTCCCGTACACGCGATTTCAGCGCTGACAGGGGAAGGCACACAACAATTGATATGGGCATTGCAGGATGCGCTTGATGCAGCCCGTGACAAGCAGTTTAAAGACGAAGAATTGCCGGGTGCCGAAGACGTTGCAGTCGATCCACGATTTGACCCCAAGCGAGGAGATGGGCAGTAATGGTTGAGGGTTTGTCAGCAGCCGACGCACTCAGACAGAGCAACCGGCTGGTCATCAAGGTAGGATCCACGCTTGTGACCAACAACGGTCGCGGCATTGATCGTGCGGCCGTCGAACACTGGTCCTCCCAGATTGCCACACTGCGAGCATTGGGCAAATCCGTATTGCTGGTATCAAGCGGTGCAATTGCCGAAGGGATGGCTCGCCTGGGCTGGGCACGTCGACCCACCGAAATGCATGAACTGCAAGCAGCCGCAGCCGTCGGTCAGGTCGGTCTGGCGCAAGCCTACGAGTCAGCGTTTGAACCCCACGGGTTGCGTACTGCACAGATTCTTCTGACGCACGAAGATCTGGCAGACCGACTGCGCTACCTGAACGCACGCTCGACCCTGTTCGCACTCCTGCGTTTAGGTGTCGTGCCTATCGTCAACGAGAACGACACTGTCTCCACCGATGAGATCAAAGTAGGCGACAACGACACGCTGGCGGCGCTCATCACCAATCTGATCGAAGCCGATGCGCTCATCATCCTGACCGATCAATCCGGTCTTTACGATGCAGACCCACGCAAGAATCCTGCGGCCAGGCTGGTGCAGCAGGCGCGCGCAGGCGATGCGGCACTCGAGCAGATGGCTGGTGGCGCAGGCAGCCACCTGGGCAAGGGTGGCATGCTGACCAAAGTGCTGGCAGCCAAACGGGCGGCGCGCAGCGGGGCTCACACCATCATTGCCTCGGGCCACGAAAAAGATGTGCTGCTGCGTCTGTGCCAAGGGGAGCCTATCGGCAGTGCATTGCTGGCCAGTCAGCCAGTCTGGTCCGCCAGAAAACAGTGGATGGCTGACCACCTGAGACTGCGTGGCAGGGTGATCCTGGATGCGGGCGCGGTTCGAGCACTGGTGCGCGATGGTAAAAGCCTGTTGCCCGTCGGTGTCCAGGCGGTTGAAGGTGTGTTTGAGCCAGGTGATCTGGTGTCATGCATTGACCCCGACGGGCGCGAGTGCGCTCGCGGGCTGATCAACTACTCAGCGCACGACACCCGTCTGATCCAGGGGAAATCCAGTCGCCAGATTATTGAAATACTGGGCAACGTAGACGCATCTGAACTGATCCATCGCGACAACCTGGTTGTTCTGGCCTGATGCCGGTCTGACCCTTCTGCTCCTGCCTGTGTCAACCTGACACCGCGCAATCAAGGCAGAGCGGCTGACTTTTATTCAAATCACTGCGCAGGCGCCATCAGCCGCGATAAGTCATAGGCGGCCGACACATCTTTCACCGGAATGGCGAATGTTCCGAGCATGATGGGTGCATCAATCGGCATCACGTTGACCAGGCGCGCCTCCCACAACAGCACCACCGACTCGCCCACCGACTTTTCTGTCGCACGCGCCAGACGCGCTGAGGCCTCAGGGCTGAGCTTGATTCCCACGAAATACTGCTTGCGGGCATCCACCATGGGTGCCGCCAGATCGATGGCCGAGCCCGTGAAAAGCGCGACTGGCTGAACGTAGGCACGCGGGTGACCCAACGGCCCTGTGCGCAACTGCCAGTCGCCATAGGGCTCTGTGCGGCCAAGATGGAATGCGAGTTTGTCTCTTTCCTCCACCGGAGGGTCGATCGAATCCCAGAGTGCACCACAACCGGACAAAAGTGTGAGGGCGACGCTCACACTGAGGAATCGAGGCAGCCGTGTGGCGAAGAATCTGGCGAAAAATTGATAGGCGATGAGTGGCTTCACCAAGTACTCCAGTGCGTTATCCCTCTATACTACCTTGGTCAACGCGGGGGTACTGGGCCATCTGGGTCCGGTTGAGAGAGTCCCTTTGCACCAGTACGGATAATGCCGACGCTGGGAGCGCGTTTCGTATCACACGAAATCCATCCCGACTCGGCTCCATTAACTTTTGGAGCTTTTCATGAACGCCAATCCCAAGTTTCTCGCCGCAACAGCCCAGGTTGACAGCGCTGCTGTCGCGCCCTTGCCCAAGTCGCGCAAAATCTACGAAACTGGTTCAAGACCTGATATCCGTGTGCCGTTTCGCGAGGTTGAACAATCCGACACCTCCACGTCATTTGGCGGTGAGAAGAACCCACCGCTCACTGTCTACGATACCAGTGGTCCCTACACAGATCCTGATGCCCGGATCGATATTCGCAAAGGACTGGCGCCAATCCGTCGCGTCTGGATCGAAGAGCGCAATGATACGGAGGTTCTGTCTGGCCCGACCAGTCTTTACGGGCGTGAGCGTCTTGAAGAGCCCTCGCTGGCCGCCATGCGATTCGACCTGCGCCGCCCACCCCGCCGCGCCCGTAGCGGCCAGAACGTGACCCAGATGCACTACGCGCGCAAAGGGATCATCACACCCGAAATGGAGTTCGTTGCGATCCGCGAGAATCAGCGACTCGAGCACTACATCGAATCACTGCGCGCAAGCAGTCCTCAGGGCGAGAAAATGGTGCAAAAACTGCTGCGCCAGCACCCTGGCCAGTCATTTGGCGCCTCAATCCCTGCCCGCGTCACGCCTGAGTTCGTACGCGATGAAATTGCACGTGGTCGCGCGATTATTCCTGCCAATATCAACCATCCGGAATCCGAACCGATGGCCAT
>CAZBIN010000045.1:0-16577 GCA_964491995.1 uncultured Orrella sp. | reverse complement strand
GCGCCCGGGGCGCCTCCTATTCCTGGTATCTCTACAGTGCCAATCGCGTCAAATACCCGATGGTTCGGGGTCGTCTGCTCGAGCGTTGGCGTGCCGCGCTGAAAGTCGCCAAAACGCCAGTCGACGCATGGGCGCTCATTGCCGAAGATCCTGCTGCGCGCAAAGACTACCAGCAGGTACGCGGCATGGGTGGCTTCGTTCGCAGTTCCTGGGAAGAAGTCAATCAGCTGATTGCCAGCGCCAACATCTACACCATCAAGAAATTTGGTCCGGACAGGATTATCGGCTTTTCTCCGATCCCGGCCATGTCGATGGTCAGCTATGCGGCCGGAAGCCGCTATCTCTCGCTGATCGGCGGTGTGTGCATGAGCTTCTATGACTGGTATTGCGATCTGCCACCGGCAAGTCCGCAAGTCTGGGGCGAGCAGACCGACGTTCCGGAATCTGCCGACTGGTACAACAGCAATTACATCATTGCCTGGGGTTCCAACGTTCCTCAAACCCGCACCCCTGATGCCCACTTCTTCACCGAAGTTCGCTACAAGGGCACAAAAACAGTCGCTGTCACCCCGGACTTCTCCGAAGTCGCGAAGCTGTCCGATATGTGGCTGCATCCCAAACAAGGCACTGATGCGGCACTGGCAATGGCCATGGGTCATGTTGCACTCAAAGAGTTTTATTTCCCTGACGCGGGTCAGCAGCGAAGCGCCTATTTTGATGACTACGCGCGTCGCTACACCGATCTGCCCATGTTGCTGCTGCTCAAAGAGCAGACGACGCCCGATGGAAAAACGATTCAAGTCCCTGACCGCTATATCCGGGCCAGCGACATCACGGGTCAGTTTGAGCAGGACAACAACCCGGACTGGAAAACCGTCGCGTTTGATATCAGCGGTCAGCCCGTGCTTCCGAATGGTTCAATTGGTTTTCGGTGGGGGCCAGACGGCCGCAAAGACGAACGCAAATGGAACCTTGAGGCAAAGAATGCGGCCGACGACAGTCAGACCAGGCTCAAGCTGTCAATCATTGAGGACGGCGACCAGCCTCACGAAATTGTTGACGTCGGATTTCCGTATTTCGGAGGCCAGACCACACCCCATTTCAACAACAATCCGGCACAAGGCGAGATCAACCATGCGCGAGTGCCAGCAGCCCGCCTGACCCTGAGCAACGGGCAGTCTGTTCTGGTGGCAACGGTATTTGACCTGCAGGTCGCGCAATACGGTATTGACCGAGGTCTGGGCAGTGGTGCCAAGTCGTATGACGATAATGCGCCCTACACACCCGCATGGCAGGAAAGCATCACCGGCGTGCCGCGCCAGCAGGTAATCACCGTCGCACGTGAATTTGCCGAGAACGCGCACAAAACCGAAGGACGCTCAATGGTGATCATCGGCGCTGCGATGAACCATTGGTATCACTGCGACATGAACTATCGCGGCGTCATCAATCTGCTGATGATGTGTGGCTGTATTGGCAAAAGCGGTGGCGGCTGGGCTCACTACGTGGGTCAAGAAAAACTGCGCCCACAGACCGGTTGGACGGCCCTGGCGTTCGCGCTGGACTGGATTCGTCCACCACGCCAGATGAACAGCACGAGCTTTTTCTACGCCCATACCGATCAATGGCGCTACGAGAAGCTCGACATGGCGGAGATTGTGTCACCCCTGGCGGACAAGGAAACCTATGGCGGCAGCATGATCGACTATAACGTGCGAGCTGAACGCATGGGTTGGCTGCCAAGTGCCCCGCAACTGAAATCAAATCCGATCGGGCTGGTCGCCAAAGCCCAGTCTGCTGGCATGGAACCCCGGGATTTCGTGGCCAGCGGGCTTCGAAGTGGCGAGCTGGAAATGAGCTGTGAGGATCCCGATGCGCCACAGAACTGGCCACGCAACATGTTTGTCTGGCGCTCGAATCTGCTGGGTTCAAGTGGCAAAGGTCATGAGTATTTCTGCAAGCATCTGCTCGGCACAGAAAGTGGCGTGCAAGGCAAAGATCTTGGATCAGAGGATGCCAAGCCGAAACACGTTAAATGGCACGACCAGGCTCCAGAGGGCAAGCTTGATCTGCTGGTCACGCTGGACTTCAGGATGTCAACGACCTGTCTTTACTCTGACATCGTGCTGCCGACCGCCAGTTGGTATGAGAAAAACGACCTCAACACCAGCGACATGCACCCGTTGTCGGCAGCCGTTGACCCTGTGTTCCAGTCCAGATCGGACTGGGAAATCTACAAAGGCTTTGCAAAAACGTTCAGCGAACTGTGCGTAGGACATCTTGGTGTTGAAAAGGACGTCGTACTCACACCACTGATGCATGATACCCCCGCCGAGCTTGCTCAGCCCTTTGGGGTCAAAGAGTGGCGCAACGGGGACTGCGAGCTGATCCCGGGCAAGACAGCGCCCCAGATCACGGTGGTCAACAGAGACTACCCCAATGTCTACAAGCAGTTCACGGCACTGGGTCCTCTGATGAAGCAGATTGGCAATGGCGGCAAGGGAATCAGCTGGAAAACCGACACGGAAGTCACTCAGCTCGGTCAGCTCAACGGCAAAACCCTTGAACAAGGTACCAGTCAGGGCATGCCTCGAATCGTCAGCGATATCGACGCCTGCGAAGTCATTCTTCAGCTCGCGCCCGAGACCAATGGACATGTTGCAGTCAAGGCATGGGAAGCCCTGGGCAAACAGACGGGACGGGATCACACTCATCTGGCGCTTTACCGCGAAGACGAAAAGATTCGCTACCGCGACATTCAAGCCCAGCCACGCAAGATCATCAGCTCACCCACCTGGAGTGGCATCGAAAGTGAGACCGTGAGCTACAACGCTGGCTACACCAACGTGCATGAGCTGATCCCGTGGCGCACCTTGACCGGACGTCAGCAGTTCTACCAGGACCATGCATGGATGATTGCGTTCGGGGAAGGCTTTAGCTCCTACAGACCACCGGTGGATCTGAAGACAACGAGCGGCATTCATAAAGTCAAGCCCAACGGGAATACCGAAATCCTTCTGAACTTCATCACACCGCACCAGAAATGGGGTATTCACTCGACATACAGTGACAACCTGCTGATGTTGACACTCAACCGAGGTGGACCCGTGGTGTGGCTCAGCGAAGACGATGCCCGCAAGGCCGGCATCGAAGACAACGACTGGCTGTTCAACATCAACGGCGCAATCGCCGCACGTGCCGTGGTCAGTCAACGGGTCAACCCGGGCATGGTGATGATGTATCACGCCCAGGAAAAGATCATCAACACCCCTGGCTCCGAGATCACCGGTGTTCGTGGTGGCATTCACAACTCGGTGACCCGGATTGTGACCAAGCCAACCCACATGATCGGCGGTTACGCCCAATACAGCTACGGCTTTAACTACTACGGCACCATCGGCACCAACCGTGACGAGTTTGTGGTGGTGCGCAAGATGCACAAGGTCGACTGGCTTGATACGCCTCGCGATGATCATCTGGCCAAAGCCTATCAATCGCAGGGCGAAAACCCCTGAGCCACGTCGAATCAAGGAGTCAACAAATGAAAGTTCGTGCACAGATCGGCATGGTGCTCAATCTGGACAAGTGCATCGGGTGCCACACCTGCTCAGTCACTTGCAAGAACGTCTGGACCAATCGTCCGGGCGTTGAATACGCGTGGTTCAACAACGTCGAAACAAAGCCCGGCATTGGATACCCCAAAGAATGGGAGAACCAGGATCGATGGAAAGGCGGCTGGGAACGGCGTGCCAACGGCAGCATCGTGCCCAGGCAGGGTGGCAAATGGCAATTGCTGATGAAGATATTTGCCAATCCACACCTACCCCAGATCGACGATTACTACGAGCCGTTCACCTTTGACTATGACCATCTGCAATCGGCGCCAGAGATGAAACATGCGCCGACTGCCAGACCGCGCTCGCTCATCACCGGTCTGCGCATGGAGAAAATCGAATGGGGACCAAACTGGGAAGAGATTCTGGGTGGAGAGTTCAAAAAACGTAGCAAAGACAAGAACTTTGACGGCTTTGAGGCTGCCCAGAAAGAGATGGTGGGTCAGTTCGAAAACACCTTCATGATGTATTTGCCGCGTCTGTGCGAACACTGCCTGAACCCGGCTTGCGTGGCATCGTGTCCATCCGGATCGATTTACAAGCGCGAGGAAGACGGGATTGTTCTGATTGATCAGGACAAATGCCGCGGATGGCGCATGTGCGTCAGTGGATGCCCTTACAAGAAAATCTACTACAACTGGAAGAGCGGCAAGGCCGAGAAGTGCATTTTCTGCTACCCGAGAATCGAAGCCGGTCAGCCAACCGTCTGTTCAGAGACCTGTGTCGGTCGAATCCGCTACCTCGGGGTTCTGCTATACGACGCAGACCGGATTGCCGAGGCTGCAAGCGTCAAGCATGAGCGGGATCTTTACCAGGCTCAACTCGATATCTTCCTCGACCCCAATGATCCGAAAGTCATCGAACAGGCTCGCCTGGATGGCATTCCCGATGCCTGGATGCAGGCTGCCCGTCAAAGTCCGGTCTACAAGATGGCCGTTGAATGGAAAGTCGCGCTGCCGCTGCACCCGGAATACCGCACCCTGCCCATGGTCTGGTACGTACCGCCACTGTCACCGATTTCTACCGCCGCCAACGCGGGTCTGATCGAGTCCAAGGGCCAGATCCCCGATGTCAGTCAACTGCGTATACCGGTCAAGTACCTGGCCAATCTTCTAACCGCTGGCGAGACGGCTCCGGTTGTCCGTGCACTTGAGCGGATGCTGGCCATGCGTGTGTTCCAGCGCAACAAACATGTGGAAGGAAAGATCGATACGAGTGTGCTCGAGCAGGTCGGTCTGACCATGGCCGAGGTCGAAGACATGTATCGCTACATGGCGATTGCAAACTATGAAGACCGGTTTGTGATTCCGACCACGCACCGTGAGTACGCAGAGAATGCGTTCAACGTGCGGGGTGGATGCGGATTCAGCTTCGGCAACGGCTGTTCTGAAGGCGTGAGCGAAACCAGTCTGTTTGGTAGCGAGAAAAAGCGCACGATCCCCATCAAAGTGGAGGCCTGACATGAGAGGCTTTAATCAACCCATCCCATCAGCCAGTCGTACCCTGCGAGTGCTGGCGCATGTTCTTCGCTACCCTGACCAGACACTGCGTCAGCATGCCGATGAAATGATCAGCGCCATCGAAGAGGAAGGTGCGCTGGGTCGCTCACGCACCGAAGAACTGCGCTGGCTGATCCAGCGACTCGGCACCGCACCGGCCATGGTGATCGAAGCCGATTACGTCGAAACATTTGACCGCGGTCGTCAAACGTCTCTGCTGCTGTTCGAACACGTTCACGGTGACTCGCGCGATCGCGGACCTGCCATGGTCGACCTGACACAGACCTACGAGAAAGCGGGATTGCTTCTTTCTCCCTCAGACCTGCCAGACGATCTGCCCGTCGTGCTTGAGTTTGCCTCGACCCAGCCAGCGCAGCAAGCACGCGCCTTTCTGGCTGAAACGGTTCATATCATCCAAGCCATTTTCTCGGCTTTACTGAAGCGTCAAAGTCCTTATGCAAGCGCAGTCGCTGCCGTCATTGAACTGGCCGGTGAGCAGGCAAAAGCCGTCGAGATTGGTCAGGAAGTCGAGCTTGATGAGAGCTGGGCTGAACCCGAGGCATTCGGTGGATGCTCAACAACCGGCCAGGCAAAGCCCGATCAGCCACAACCGATTCAGATCATCCGGCGCACACATACCGCCGCAAACACCAACACCCCAGGAGCGCAGGCATGAGCACGCTGCATAATTTCCTATTCAATGTTTATCCCTACATCTGCCTGACAGTCTTTCTGATGGGTAGCCTGGCCCGGTTTGATCGTGACCAGTACACCTGGAAGAGCGACTCATCACAACTGTTGCGCGCACGACAATTGCGATGGGGCAGCAATCTGTTTCACGCAGGCATTCTGTTTCTGTTCTTTGGTCATACCGTTGGGCTTCTGACACCCCATTTTCTTTATGAAATGATGATCACGCCGGCCAACAAGCAACTGGTAGCCGTTTATGCGGGTGGCGCTGCCGGCTTCATCTGCTTCATCGGCTTGTCAATGCTGCTGCACCGCCGGCTGTTCGATCCGAGAATCCGCCTGACCAGCCACCGGACCGATCTGTTCATTCTGATCATTTTGTGGGTTCAGCTGGTACTCGGTCTGGTCACCTTGCCCTACTCACTGGGTCACTCGGATGGCTCCATGATGCTGGTGCTCTCTGACTGGGCGCAAAGAATCGTGACATTCCGACCCGATGCGTCCGGACTGGTTGCTCTGGACTGGCCCTACAAAGTGCATCTGGTGCTTGGCATGACCATCTTTCTGCTGTTTCCCTTCTCCCGTCTGGTGCATGTCTGGAGTGGCTTTGGAACGCTTGCCTATCTGTTCAGACCCCCTCAGGTTGTTCGTAGCCGGCGGCTTGGCCTGAAACCCGCCGCGCCAGTACAGACGCCGCGCAACTCTCACTGAGTGGAGATCTGAGACATGAACATGAACCCGGTCACGACCGAGCTCCCCTCCATCAATGGTGTCGTTCTGATGGAGCCTGATGAAACACTGAACATTGACACTTTGCGTGAGCGAGCCTACGCAGAGATCCTGCGCCAGCACGCGGTTCGTACAGGACTGATCAAGGATCACGGCAGTTCGTGTTTTATGGCACCTGACGATGAGACTCAGGCAGCAATTGATCAGATGCTGGAACGGGATGTCCCAACGCCTGCGGCCGGCGCCAGCGAGCAACGCCGTCACTATGAAGCCAATCGGCAGCAGTACATTGTGAATCAGGCCTTGCACGCGCGCCACATTCTGTTCGCTGTCACGCCAGGCATCGACGTGCAGGCGCTCGCCGCCAAAGCAGAAGAGGTTTTGCTGGATCTGATTGCACATCGAAACGACCCGGGGCGCTTTGCGGTCTGCGCGAAAGAGAACTCCAATTGCCCGTCCGCTGCCCGCGGCGGCGATCTTGGATGGATCACCGCCAGCGACTGCGCGCCCGAGCTGGCACGCACCTTCTTTATGGATGCCGCGGGCATGCTGCCTGTGGGGCTGCACCCTCGCCTGGTGCACTCGAGATATGGTTTGCACATCGTGGAAATTCTGGCGATCAAACCCGGGACTCAGCTGGCGTTCGAGCAGGTCAAGGATCGTGTCTCCATGGCTTTGCAGTGGCAGTCACGTTCGACAGCCCTGCGCCAGTACATGATGATCCTGGTCGGACAGTCTGATCTCCGGGGTATCGAGCTCGATGCCGCCGACAGTCCCCTGGTTCAAGGGTGACTGCCATGATGATATCGACCTTTGATGAGTTGTTGCAGACGGCCAGACAGCAGCCACTGGCTCAGCATCTGCTGCTGGTCTACACCCAGGCTGAACTGCCCGATGACAGCACCCAGGCGCAGCGAGACGAGTTTGCAGCAGGGATGGGGGGTGTGCTGACCCCGGCTGTCTGTGTCGACAAAAGAGCATCCGAAATCGAGTCGTTCGCTGAACTGGAAAAAGAGGCTCGGGAGTTTATTGAAGGCTGGGATGTACTTTTTGCGGCAGCCATGGATGTGATGCCCGGTCAGGAGATGAGTGACAGCGCAATCAGTGCGGCGATGAACCAGATGATCGAACTGGTGAAATCGGGTCAGATCTCTCGTCTCATCTCGTTTGACCGCGAAGGAAACGCCATCTCGCTGGCCTGAACGGGCACGAGAGATCAGACCATCACACCTCTACATCGAGCCCAGATCCACAGTCGCCCCGGACCCGACAGCGTTCTTGATGGCGAGCGCCGCTGTGGATGCCGCCGGTGCCGTCTGAGCTGTGACCTGATCTGTGATCTGTCGCTTTTGCGCATCCTCTTTGCGTTCGCTGTAGCGGCTCACCAGGTAAGGCGACACGTCTCGTGTTAACAGGGTGAACTTCACCAGTTCTTCCATCACATCGACCACACGGTCGTAATATGCCGATGGGCGCATCCGGTCGTGTTCGTCAAACTCCTGATAGGCCTTGGGAACCGATGACTGGTTGGGGATCGTGATCATGCGCATCCAGCGACCGAGCACCCGCATCTGGTTGACGGCGTTAAACGACTGCGAGCCTCCACTGACCTGCATGACGGCCAGTGTCTTGCCCTGAGTGGGTCGAACAGCGCCCTCGGACAAGGGAATCCAGTCGATCTGGGTTTTAAGAATTCCGGTCATGGCCCCATGTCTCTCGGGCGAACACCACACCATGGCCTCGGACCACAGGACAGCCTCGCGCAACGCCCGAACCTTCGGATGGGTCGCAGGTGCACCGTCGACCAGTGGCAGACCAGCCGGATCAAAAATCCGTGCATCTGCACCCATGGCCTGGAGCAATCGCTGGGCTTCCTGCACCAGCAAGCGACTGAATGATCTCTCGCGCAATGAGCCATAAAGCAACAACACCCGGGGTGGATGACTGGACTGGCCGATCGCAGAAAGCCGTTGAACCGCCGGAACGTCAAAACTCTCCAAAAGAAGGTTGGGCAAATCCTCAGACAACGCAGTCGCGCCCTGGTCGACCGCTTGCGCGTCTGGCGTTGAGTTGTGAGTTGCACTGAGGGCAGCCCTGGATGCGACAGCAGAGGTCTCTTGTGCGCAGGCACACGCACATCCTGACACGCATGAATTGCTGGAAGAATCGGTCATCGTGAATCTCGAAAAATGGCAAGTAAAGGAGGATCAGCGCATGATGACCAACCCATGATGCTCATCACCAGGCACGCTCAGTCGCAATCTCGGCTGACTGCCGAATGACAAAAATTGTAACTATCCAATTATCATTGTAATATAAGAAAGATTGAAAGACGATTAATCAAAAAAGTGTAGGCCAAGCACATCCGCACTGACCAACTTGCGCGCGATTCAGACAATGACCGATCAAAAAACCAGCCCCAGCACACAAAGTCCTGACAAGAAACTTGTCCTGAACGCGCTCTCTGCACTGGCGTCCGAACCCAGACTCGACGCCTTCCGTTTGCTGGTGAGCGCCAACCCGGGCGGGATGGTCAGTGGTGAAATCGCCGCTGCGCTAGAGATGCCGCTGACAAACACGTCATTTCATCTTAAGACTCTGGTGCAAGCTGGCCTGGCAAGCGTCGAGCAAGAAGGTCGCTACCAGCGATATCGAGCCAACATGGAGTTGATGATCCTTGTCATGACATTTTTGACGCGAAACTGCTGTGCCCAGGATCCTCAAGCAAAAGACCAGATGATCGATCACCTGATGGCGAACTTGTCGGTCTGCGCAACTGAGTCGCAGCAAATAATCAAGCAGGATTGCAGGAGTCATTCGCTCAAGCTTTAAAAAACACTCAGAAATCACTTTCCTTGTGCATACTTCCAATTAATTCCGGCCCCGAGACACATCACCATGCAACCCGCTCAAAGCAGGATATCCGCTCGCAAGTTTCAGATACTGACAGGGTTTGTGTTTGCGGCAATACTCGTGTGGGTTGCACATCGTCAGGGTGTTGCTGTTTTACCGTGGATGAACGCACAACTGCTGAGAATGGACTGGTTGTCCAGCCTGGTCGGCTGGCTGCTGTCTGCTGGCATTGGTCTATCGCTTGAGACCAGGCTTGGGGCAAGCCTGCACTTCTTCATCTACGATGTGATAAAGATTTTCATCCTGCTTGGCGCGTTGATTTTCTCGATCTCGTATGTGCAGAGCTACTACCCCCCTGAACGGACCCGCGTGATTCTGGGCAGGATTTCTGGTGTGCGTGGCAGCGTGCTAGCCGCACTGCTCGGCACGATCACCCCGTTTTGCTCCTGCTCTTCAATCCCTCTGTTCATCGGGTTCACCAGCGCAGGTCTGCCCCTGGGGGTGACGTTTGCCTTTCTGATCTCGTCACCGCTCGTGGACTTGGCGTCAGTCATCTTGCTGGCCAGCATTTTTGACTGGACCATTGCGCTGATCTACGTCGTAATCGGTGTGGTGCTAGCCGTCATTGGCGGGGTCATCATCGGTCGACTGAACATGAGCGACCATGTCGAGTCCTTCGTGTTTCAAGCGCCGGTCTCTGACTACGAGCAGCAACAGATGTCGGGCAGAGATCGTGTCGAGTTTGCCGTCCAGCAAGTCAGGGAGATTGCCGGCAGGGTGTGGCCCTACATCCTGATTGGCGTGGGTATTGGCGCACTGATCCATAACTGGATTCCGCAAGGCTGGGTGGAGTCGGCTCTGGGGCAAGACAAGTGGTGGGCCATTCCAGTTGCAGTATTGATTGGAATCCCCATGTACGCAGATATCTTCGGCACCCTGCCGATCGCTGAAGCGCTGGTCGCTCGCGGTGTTGGTCTTGGAACAGCGCTTGCCTTCATGATGGCCGTCACAGCATTATCCCTGCCCTCTCTGATCATGCTCAAGAAAGTCGTCAAGATGCCTTTGCTACTGACCTTCTTTGGGATTGTGAGTATCGGGATCCTACTCATCGGATACATGTTTCAGGCCCTTGGACCTTACATTCTTTGACTTTTTCTGGAGATTCAAATGGACATCAAAGTACTCGGAACTGGTTGCAGCAAATGCAAAAGTACAGTTGCACTGATTCAGGACGTGGCTGGTGCACTCGGCGTGGATATCAAACTTGAGAAAGTCGAAGATTTCGCAAAGATCGCCGGTTACGGCATCATGAGCACGCCCGGCGTGGTCGTCGATGGCAAGGTCGTGCATGCCGGTGGCATACCCAGACGTGAAGCGGTTGAAACCTGGCTCAAGGCCTGAGCGAACAAGAGCATATTTGCAATGAATTCCTGTGTCATCGTCAGGTGATTATTTGATAAGCGATCCATGGACAACAAAAGCCAGCGGCAGATCTGTTGATCAATAGAATGATGCCGGTTGCAAACTGCAGTCTGAGAGATTTGCGAAATCAGCGCTTGCGTGTAGCGCAGCATCAGCAACAGCAACTGCCCGTGGCGATTGAACTCGTCCATCACCCCGCGCTTGGGGAGTCGGTAGGCATAACCAGCGCTCTGCACCAAAGAACGGCTTGGCGTACTTCCCGAGCCCATAAATAACGAAATGCCAAGCAATCCTTCGTTACCCACCACGAGAATCGCCGTCGCCCCCCCATTTTCCATCAGATACTGCAAAGAAATGATGGAATCTGTCGGGAAATAAACATGACGCATGGGTTTTCCGGACTCATACAAAACCGCGCGTAAGGGCATCGGCACGAGTTCCAGGTGAGGGAACAAGCGACTTTGAACATCGGGGGTCAAGGCTGCAAGAAGATGATTTTGCTGGGGATTGGGAGAAGTGGCCATTTCAGCACTGATGAATTAGAGTGTTTCAATCTGACCTGTTGATTCGGTCGCAGTGCAAAATCCGCTCGACTCGCTTGTCTGCTTAAATGACCAGTGGGTGAAGTGTGAAGAACTGTGGTCTGACGGTCTGTGCGGTAACGCACAGACTGACATCTCGCAAACCTGTGCCTTTACCAGATGCGTGAGGATGTCGCCTGGTAAAGTGTCGCAAGCAATTGACTTCCACCATGCACCGCCGTGCCATCAAACTCTACCCCCCGATTCGGGAAACAATCAACGCTGTAAACGGTACGGTTCTTCAAACGCCCGGAAGTCCTGTTCTGCGCGGGCTTGCGTCATCCATTGACTGACCGCCGGCGTCTTGCAGATCTGCTCGATATAGCCCATCGCTCTGGCAGAGACTGGCAGACCGTAGGTCAATACGCGCATGCAGACCGGCGCATAGAACGCGTCCGCTATCGAGAAATCCCCAAACAGGTAAGGACCGCCACTGACATCGAGCGCGAGCAGCCAGACTTTCTCGAGCTGATCGATGTCTTGCCTGACCGCTGGCTTGTCTCTGAAGGCCAGAGCGCCAATGTGACGCAGATCCGCCTCAATATTCATCGGGCATGCGCCGCGAAGCCCCGCAAATCCGCTGTGCATCTGGGCAGACAGACTTCGGGCGAGCGCACGCAATTCGACCTGCTCAGGCCACAAGCCTCGATCAGGAAACTTCTCAGCCAAATACTCTGCAATCGCCAGTGAATCCCAAATCACCAGCTTCTGGTCCACCAGCACAGGAACCTTGCCTGCGGGTGTCATGGCGCCCATGATTCGCTTGAACTCGGAGTTGCTCTCGAAACTGTCGAACCGGACGCGCTTCTCGGAGAACTCAATCCCAAACTGACGCATGAGCACCCAGGTCCGCATGGACCAGGAAGAATAGTTTTTGTTGCCGATGTAGAGCTCAAGCATGTTCAGTCCAGGTATGGGTTGTAGTTGTCGTTATCGTTATCGTTGGGGTTGACGTTTTGAGAGCCTGCTCTAACCGTCTGCTTTCTGCCCACGCCGGTATGCCCTTCCCAGCCACAATGCCAGCAAAAGCCAGGCCAGTGACAAGGGAACCATCGTCAGCGCAAGACCTGAAAGCGTCAGACCCAGCAAGGTCATGGCAGTATAAGACCAGGATCCCACCTGGTCACCCAGACGGTACACGAACGTGTCGTTGAAGTTCTTGGCCTTGTATTTGTCCGAACGCGACAACACCGTGTAGAGCACTTCGCGCGAAGGTCTGGCCACCGCAAAGTTGCCGGCCCGTCTGCACACTTCAAACACCACCACAACAGCGAGAACGGGCGCGGCACCGAGCACACCAAACCCGATCAGACTCACCACGGGCAGAAATGCCAGCCCAAAACCAAGGCCGAACCAGCGCAGCAGACGGCCCGTCAGAAACAACTGGGTCGCAAGCGTGAGCACGTTGGTGGCAACATCAATTGCACCGAACAACTGCACACGGCCGATGGCATCATTGGCGAACTCGCGTGCAACGATATCGACTCGCTGGAAGTACAAAAACGTAGAGGCAATCGTAAAGAACAGCATCATGCCTGCGATGCCCAGAAGATAGGGTGACTTGAGCACGTGCGTCACACCATCGACGACTCCGCCACCAATCACTTCAGCGTCGTGGCTTGCCGGTCTTGGTGTAGGGGCGACTGGTGTTGCACTTTCTTGTGTGACTGTTGCCGCCGCGCCCACCACCGGATTGCCCGATGGATTCTTCTCGGGACCCGTGCCTGTCACTTCACTTGCAGCTTGAGCTTGCTGCGAATTTGCCACCTTTGCCGCGACCTGTGCTGCAACAAGTGCAAGCTGCGGTTCGTAACGACCCAGCACGCCCGCACTTCTGGCAGCAAGTTCAAGAAACAGAGCACTGACCAGCAGCAGATTGACCGGACCGAGCATGTCGACCATTGCAGTCGTAATCGTTGAGCCTAACAAGGCGCCGAGTGTCCCGCCAACCGCAATCACCCCGAAGAGGCGCTTGCTTTGCTCCGGATGATAGATATCTGTCATGAAAGACCAGAACACCGACACCACGAATAGGTTGAAGATACTGACCCAGATGAAAAACACTCGCCCAACCCAGACACTTTGCATGGCGTCTGCAAACTGGAAAAACAGGTAAAACACGACCAGATTGGCAATGAAAAACCGGTAAGTGGAAGCGATGAACCGGGGCCGCGGCAACCTCGACACCAGCCAGGTATAGACGGGATGCAAAAGCAGCGCGCCAACCAGCGTGCCGGTAAACAGCCAGGCAAGGTTCTTGACGCCGCCCACCACCCCCATCTCGTCACGGATGGGACGCAAGATGTAATACGCGGTGAGTACCAGAAAAAAGTACCCGAACGACCACAGCAATGCGGTGACTTCACCTTTTTGCACATCCAGGGCGCGAAGACCAGAACGCTCGATCAGGCGCATGATCGGATCCCGTTAGCTAGCGGCGACCAATGCTGCCATGCGCTCACGCATCTTCTGATCCGGCATTGGCGCATGCCCTGCCCCGAGATTGTCAACCAGATACTGGGGTCGAGCCGTGCCTGGAATACTCGCCGTCACCGCAGGATGAGACACCACGTACTTGAGAGCAAACTGCGCCCAGGTCGCAATACCGAGTTCTTTGGCCCAGTCTGGAACCGGCTGGCCTTCAAACTGTTTGAAAACACGTCCACGCCCAAAGGGCAGATTGGTCAGAACCGCCATTCCCCTGTCCTGAGCCAACGGCAAAATCGTGTTCTCTGCCGATCGATTGTCAATCGCATAATCGATCTGAATGAAATCCAGAACCTCTTTGCGCATGACCGCCGCAAAATCATCGTACTGGCGTTCAAACGAAGTACTCATGCCGATGTAACGGGTTTTACCTTCGGCTTTCCATTGCCGCAGCACTGGCAGCATGTCTTCAATCCCGGCCAGGTTGTGCACCATCAGCAGGTCGACACGGCTCGTGCGCAACCGCTTCAAGGAGCCTTCCATCTCGGCAATGCCCGCCTGTGCACCCGAGCGTCCGGCCCCCACTTTGGTGGCGAGAAATATCTGGTCACGATTGCCCAGCTGCTGCATCAGATCGCCAATCACCGCCTCGGCATTGCCGTAAGACGGTGCAGTGTCAACGATGCGACCACCGAGCCTGGGCAGATCGCGCAGGACCTCTCGCAGTGGGGCGAGTTCATCTTCGGTGCCTGCGACATCAAAACGCCGGGCGGTGCCAACCCCGATGACGGGAAGAAGCTCACCCGTTGATGGTATCGGTCTGGCAATCAGGGGACCTGTCACCTTGGTTGCTACCTGAGCGGCAAGCAGACTTGGCAACCAGACGGAAAGACCGACAGTCAGTGCCACACCCTGACCAAGAAACCTGCGCCTGTCGTGACGCAAGCCACCGCGCACGGGTTGAATTGCAGGCTGTCCCACCTTGTTTGAGGCACTGCCTGCAGCACTGACTGACGAGTCATTGCATGAAGGCGACTGCGAAGAATGATCTTGCCAATCGGACATCAACACTCTCCTTGGGCTGAGCAAATGCATGTCACGTCCGCAATCGCGAGCCTCACCAGCCTCACAACCGCCGGGAAATACCTCATCGGGCTCACAAGTGACGCCAAACGATCGTATCACGCAGCAAACCACGTGTTACACACTTGCAAAAAGACAAGAGGACGATGATCATTCGAACATACGGGTTATCCCCAGAATCTGTGAACAACCTTTGGGATAACTTGCGAGCAGACTGCGTAACACTTTCAAATATAAGGCTTCTTGTTAACCTGATCTCTAAGTGACACGCTCATGACGCACACGTGACAAACTCATGACACTCACATCACAACCGTGTCACAGTCGACTCCTGGAACAAAACTTTCTTGTACCGTTCAGAAACCACCTTGCGCAGGTCCGCTCAAGGAAACTTCGAAGAGCAATTTGACGCAACGCGCTCGAGCGATCAAGTGCGTATCCCGATGATCGTGACCGCCGATTCCGGCATCATGACCACTCGCTCCGGTGTTCGTGACCACCCTCGGGACATGGGTCCGGCAATGCGTGTTCTGAATTCAACTGCCATAGAGGATTCGGCCCCGGTGCTGACCAGAAATCGGGGCTGTGGGGTCTGACGGTTGCTTACACACGGCACGGAAAGGTTGCCAGTGTAAAAAGGTCTTCTCCGACACGACCATCGGTGGCAAGGTTGAGCGGCTGGGCTAGCTGCTAAGGTATTCGCCATCGATCCTCGGGTGTCATGTGCCCGAGCCTCGTGTTCGACGTCATGCTGGACAGGCTGTTGCAGCAGTCTCACCGCATCACTCTGAGAGGCGAGTCGTTGCACACGCCAAGACGCACGAACGCAGCCAGACAAGCTGACAGTACAATCCAGAGAACGCACTACCTGACCAATGACCCGGCGGAGGTCACGATTATCGGAATCACGGATCGCGATCGACCGTAATACCCCGTCAAGTGCGGGCAGCAAGTGTGGATAGTTGAGTCTTGATAATCAAATTTGAGCGGCCCATCAACTTCAAACGCATTGACTGAACTGTCGCTTCATACTGCGCACCCGCCAATGCCGTGCCTGCTCAAGTCAGAGCATCTGAAGTGACAATCACCGCGCAAGTCGACTCGGCACAAGCTCCAACCCTTCGTAAGGATCGTCCGCATGACCATCAACCGAAAGCCTTTCCAGCCTGCAAGACTCCTGAGCGCCATACTGAGTGCAACTGTCGCCACCAGTCTGCTGCTGGCCTCACCCGCAGCAGATGCGTGCACCAGACTGGTCTACCACGGGGCAGACAATCAGATCATCACCGCCCGATCGATGGACTGGAGAGTCGATGTCGAGACCAACCTGTGGGCATTTCCCCGAGGCATGCAAAGGACTGGCGAGGCTGGACCGAATTCGATCAAATGGACATCGAAATACGGCAGTGTGATTGCATCGGGTTATGACATTTCCACCACCGATGGCATGAACGAAGCCGGTTTTGTTGCCAACGTTCTCTGGCTGGTCGAATCGAGTTACCCAAAGTTTGATGGGACTTCGCCCGGGTTGTCGATTGCCGCCTGGGCACAGTACATGCTGGACAACTTTGCAACGGTCGACGAGGCTGTTGCCGCCTTGAGAAAAGAGCCTTATACGATTGTCACGGACTATGTTCCCGGAGAAAACAGGCTCGCAACACTGCACCTGTCGATCTCGG
>CAZBIN010000044.1:0-16590 GCA_964491995.1 uncultured Orrella sp. | reverse complement strand
CTTTGTCGCGAGCTTGACTTCGATTGCAACCATGCCAGCAGCATGGTTGATGCATCTCATCCCAGAAAATGGACTTGCAAGAATGACCTCCGCCAGTGGTTCCATCTGGTCTGGGCGGGCCGTCGTCAACGTAGGGCAGCGAGGCTTCGAGGTGACTTTGCCTGACACATTGTCGTGGGAGATCCAGCTCAACCCTCTGCCTCGTCTCGTGTTATCACACGCATGGCTTTCCGGACCGATCACTATCACGCCCACATGGTCAGGTATGGAGATATCAGGGCAGACAGTTACACTACCGGCAAGTTTGCTGGGAAGTCTTGATGCGCGTGTCGCCGCGTTTGGCCCTGGCGGTCAGATCGCTGCCAGCTGGCCAAGCATTAGCATAGGGCCGGCATCACCTCGGGCAGGCTCCGAAATCCTGACCATCTCCTGGCAGCACATCAGTTCAGCACTCGCACACGTGAAACCGTTGGGTTCCTACAGAACCACAATATCCTTCAATGAAAAAGGCGGCGCAGACCTCTTGCTAGGCACAGCCCAAGGTCCTCTCCTCATTGAGGGATCGGGACAACTTGATAAAAGCCATAATCTGTCGCTCAATGCAACCTTGCGCATCGAACCGGGCGCAGCAGAGTCGACACGCTCAGGCCTGAACGCCCTACTTGCAACAATAGGGCCCTCACGCAACGGGATAACCGCCTTGCGATATCCATGAATTCCAACCAGGCAAAAAACAGACACCCTAATGCTCCTTTCCAATAGAAAAAGAACATCCGCGGCAAAAGCAGCGTGCTTGAATCCTACGGTACTCATGCTGTGTCTTCTAATGGCAGGGTGCTCAACAGGCCAGCAATCTGCCAACGAGCGCGCGATGCCCTCGCAGCTGATTGTTCAGACATCCGATCGACAAGGCGTCAGCAATCAACCGACTGCACGGGCGCTACCTGTCAGAGCCCCCTCGACACCCACGCAGGGCCCGAACGAGGCACCCTCTGCGCATGCCCAAACGGTTACACCGGCAGGATCGGTTTCAGGCAACAACTCTGGACCCAGAACCATGCTGAGTTTTGTCAATGCAGACATTGCCGGTGTGGTCCAGGCACTCGCGCGCTTTAGCGGGGAAAACTTTCTTGTAGACCCGCGGGTCAAGGGCCAACTGACGCTGGTTTCGGAGCAGCCGGTCGACGCTGATACAGCCTACGCGATGCTGCTGGGCGCCCTTCGAATGCAAGGCTTTGCGGTTGTAAACGTCAACGGCGTGAACCGTGTGGTTCCCGAAGCAGATGCGAAACTCATTGGCTCGCCTGTCACGGGTAACGACCGTTCTGAAGCACAAAGGGGTGAGCTCGTCACACGGGTGTTTCAACTTCGCTACGAAAACGCTGCCAGCCTGGTGCCCATCCTGCGTCCGATGATTGCACCGAACAACACCATCAACGAGTACGCCGGCAATAACACGCTGGTCATTACAGATTATGCCGACAATCTTCAGCGTATCGCTGAAGTCATTGCCAGAATTGATACACCGGCATCCTTCAGCACAGATGTCGTTCCGGTCAGACATGGCCTGGCTCTGGACGTCGCCGCGCTGGCATCCCAGATGCTTGGAAATCGGGAGGCTCGCGGTGCTGGCAATCAGACGGTCATCGTGGCGGACCCTCGAAGCAATTCCGTTCTGATTCGCGCCAACAGTCCTGACCGTCTGGACATTGCCCGCAAACTTGTACGCAGAATCGATAGCTCGGACACCAGCGAAGGCAATCTGAATGTTGTCTATCTTCGAAATGCCCAAGCCACTCAACTGGCGCAGGTACTTCGGGGCGTACTGGGCGGCAGCCCGCAAAGCCCATCTGGCTCGCCCTCACCATCCCCAATGCCTTCCTCAGCCAGCCCTCGATCGCAGTCTTCGATTTTCGGCGGATCCTCTCCCGTCACGGAGGTGATCGGCACCAACCCCGTTGGAACCGGTTTTCCAGCGGACGGGCAGCAAGGTTCCGGCACGGTGATGGGCGTTAGCAACTTTGAACCGTATTCGTTCTCGGCGGGTGGTGCCACGGTACAGGCAGATCCCACCACCAATACACTGCTCATCAGCGCGCCGCCACCCATCTACCGCAACCTACGCAGAGTCATTGACCAGCTGGATCAGCGACGCGCTCAAGTGCTGGTCGAGACACTGATCGTCGAAGTCAATGCAGAGGATGCGGCTGCTTTTGGCATACAGTGGATGGCGGGCGGTGACAATATGTCCCCCAATAGCGGCACGGGATTCTTTGGCGGTGCAAATTTCGGAGGAACCGGTATCAACACAGCCGCGACCACCACCATCGACAGTCTGGGTGCAGGACTCAGCCTGGGTGTGGTCAGTGGAAGCGTCAACATCCTGGGCAACCAGATCCTGAATCTCGGGGTTCTCGCACGAGCGATGCAGTCAAACGGTGATGTCAATGTGCTGTCTACACCGAATCTGATGACGCTGGACAATGAAGAGGCAAGCATCATGGTGGGCCGGACCGTTCCTTTTGTGACGGGGCAGTACACCACCTCGGCAGACGGCGCAAGCAACCCGTTTCAAACCATCACACGCGAGGACGTTGGGCTGACCTTGCGAATTCGCCCACAGATCTCAGAGGGCGGCACAGTCAAGCTGTCGATATACCAGGAGGTCAGCAGCATCGACACGGCCGCATCGAACGCCAGAAACGGGATCATCACAAGAAAGCGTGCACTCGACACAGATGTTCTGATTGATGATGGACAGATCATCGTACTGGGCGGACTGATCGAGGACATGACACTGGAAGAAACCAATGCAGTACCCTTTCTGGGTAGCCTGCCAGGTATCGGCGCACTGTTTCGCTACGAAAGCCGCACCCGGACAAAAACCAATCTGATGGTTTTCTTGCGACCCCATATCGTTCGCGACTCACGCGATGGCGCCAGTGTCACGCTCGACCGTTACAACTACATGCGTTCTGCCCAGCAAAACACAGTCCCGCGTGCTACGGTGTTTGAATCAGGTCCGCAGCGGACTCCTCTGCCCAATATTGAACAGAACCAGACAACAGGATTGCTTGACCTGCGCTCAGCCAACCCGCCACCTGCAACAAACATGCCTGTGAGCAGTCCACAAGAGGTGCAACCATCGTCTCCAATCTCCAGCTTTTGAAGCGTTGTCCGCGCCAGACTGATAGGCCATGGCGCCAGAAACAGCGCCATGGCAAAGATCATGTCTGTGGCTTTTGATATCACGCCTGGTTTGTACGCCAGGTTTTCCGGAGTCATCACTTGAAGTCGAAGCTCCCATACGCCTGGGTACGTGCACATGGTGCCATGATCGAAGACGGCCCCTCGGGGCTGAGAATCATCGCGTCTGCACAAGCACCCTCATGGGCTTTGGCTGAGCTGCGTCGAGTCTATGCAGATTTGCCAGTACAGAGGGTCAGCGCTGGCGAGTTCGAGTCACTGGCCACTTCAAAGTACGCCAACTCGGATGACGCAGCTTCGGTCGTCGATGCTGCTGCCAACGACCTCGATCTGGATCGTTTGCTTCAGCAGATTCCAGAAATCGAGGATCTGCTCGAGATGCATGATGACGCACCCGTCATCCGAATGATCAACGCCCTGTTTACCCAGGCAGTTCGGGACGGTGCCAGCGATATCCATCTGGAAGCTTTTGAGACCCACTCCACGGTACGCTACCGCATCGATGGCACGCTACGGACGATTGTCAATCCGCGTCGCGCACTGCACAACGCCATGGTCTCTCGCATCAAAATCATGGCAAACCTCGATATCGCCGAGAAACGTCTTCCCCAGGATGGTCGAATCTCACTGCGAGTTGGCAGAAAACCCATTGATGTCAGGGTTTCCACATTACCAACAGGCCATGGCGAGCGCACAGTACTTCGTATTCTGGACAAATCTGTGGGCAGGCTCGAACTTGAAAATCTGGGCATGGCGCCAGATGTCTTGCGCTCGCTGGATGAGCTGATTCATCAGCCACACGGAATCGTGCTGGTTACAGGCCCGACCGGAAGCGGTAAAAGCACCACTCTCTACGCAGCACTGAGTCGTCTTGATACCAGGACCACCAATGTTCTGACGGTCGAGGATCCCATCGAGTACGAGATGCCCGGCATCGGACAAACGCAAGTCAACCCCCGGATTGAGCTGGGGTTTGCCACGGCATTGCGCGCCATCCTTCGGCAGGATCCCGATGTGATCATGATTGGTGAAATCCGTGACGTGGAAACCGCCCGCATCGCAATCCAGGCTGCACTGACCGGTCATCTGGTACTTGCAACTTTGCACACCAACGATGCGGTTTCATCGATCACCCGTCTGACCGACATGGGAATCGAACCCTTTTTGCTGGCCTCGACGCTCCAGGGCGTTCTGGCGCAAAGGCTGTTCAGGCTGTTGTGCCCTCACTGTAAAGTCGCTCACGAAGGTGGCCTGATGCACGCCAACATCAAGGGATGCGTCAAGTGCGGTCACACGGGATATCTTGGCCGCAGTGGTATCCACGAACTGTTTGCAGTCGACGACATGATGCGTTCGTTGATTCACAATAGCGAGGGTGAACAGGCCATCAAGGCGTACGCACTCGACAACGGAATGAGAACCTTGCGACAGGATGCGGCACGATGGACTGAGTCGGGCTTAACCTCCGAAGCAGAAATTGCCCGCGTGACCCGTGACCCGTAAGCTCTGAGGTTCAAACAGGATAATGAGATGGCAAGTTTCCGCTATGAAGCCGCCAACCAGACTACCGGGAAAATCGAGCGTGGTCGAGTCGATGCCGACAGCGCACGTAGTGCGCGCGCACAGCTGCTTGCGCGTGGTCTGATTGCCCTGGATGTGGTGAGCATATCGGGCAAACCGCAGCGCAACATATTCTCCAGACCGCGATTCAACCACACCGAGCTTTCATGGGTAACGCGTCAGCTAGCCAACTTGCTGGCGGCGAACATTTCTCTTGAGTCCGCCCTGTCCGCCACCATTGAACAGGCTGATCGCAAGCAGGTTTCAGATGTACTGGCGGCTGTCCGGTCGGATGTCCGTGCCGGTCACCGGCTGTGTGACGCCATGTCCGCGCACCCCCTGGAGTTCCCGGGTGTCTACTGCGCTCTGATCGATGCAGGCGAGCAGTCCGGTGATCTATCAAAGGTCATGGAAAAGCTGGCCAACTACCTGCAGTCCCGGCATGCCCTGAACAGCAAGATCCTGACCGCTCTGGTCTATCCCATCATCGTGTCAGTGGTCGCGCTTGCGATTGTTATGTTCTTGATGATTCATGTCGTACCCCAAGTCATGGGAGCCTTTGCCTATACAGGTCAGTCGCTGCCATGGCCGACGGAAATACTGCTCTTGATGAGTGCTTTCTTACAGGGCTGGGGCTGGCAGACCTTGCTCGGTCTGCTCATCGCATTTGCGATGTGGCGGATTTACTTGCGAGGCGAGGCTGCTCGATTGCGCTGGCACAGTCGCGTGCTGAAACTGCCCTTGATCGGCAGATACGTGCTCGGTGCAAATACCGAAAGATTTGCCTCGACACTGGCCATTCTGACCAGCAGCGCGGTCCCATTGCTGGTCGCTTTGCAAGCGGCCACCCGCACCCTGTCCAATACGCGCCTGAAAACCGCAGCGACCGAGGCCACTGACCTGGTGCGAGAGGGAGGATCTCTGGCCAGAGCGCTTCACGCATCGCACACATTTCCCCCGGTCTTGATTCACATGATTGAAAGTGGCGAACGCACAGGAAACTTGCCGTCCATGCTTGAGCGTACCGCCAAAATCCTTTCTGACGATCTGGAGCAGAAATCCCTGAGACTGACCGCTGTCGTGGAACCCCTGTTGACCGTCATCATGGGCGCGTTCGTGCTCTTTATCGTGCTGGCCATCATGTTGCCTATCATCGAAGTCAACCAGCTGGTTCAATGACCTTGCAAGCACCTTTAGGAATGCGGACGGCAATGATCAAGGCTTGGGGGCATCTTTGACCAACCGAAACCCAAGATGGGACATCGAACTGTAAGGATCATTACCCTGCCTTGCGCTGGGACGGTAGGAGAGGCAATAGCTCTCATTACATAGGAAGGAGCCGCCACGAATCACTTTCTTTGGCGCATTGACCGGAAACCCTGGCACCGAAGGATCAAACGAGTCTGAGGGTCCTTCGGGATTTTTGATCGGAAGACGAGCCGCCTGCCGAGTCTGAAGAAGAAAATAATCTGCACGATACCAGTCTGCGACCCACTGCCAGGCATTGCCGGTCATGTCGTACAAGCCGTAACCATTGGGCAGGAATGTGCCAGCCGGCATCGTTGAAACTGCGCCTCCGGCCTGTGGACTCACGACAGGAAAGCTTGGTTGATCAGCATTCCAGTAATTGGCCTGCGCGCGACCGTCTGGCATCAATTCGTCGCCCCAGACATACGTTGCTTGCTCCAAGCCCCCTCGAGCGGCGAACTCCCACTCAGCCTCAGTCGGAAGGCGTTTATTCGCCCACTTTGCATAAGCCATCACATCTTCGTAGCTCACTTGAACGACGGGGTGATCAAGCTTGGTCTGGATGGAGCTACCTGGGCCACTCGGCTCACGCCAGTATGCCCCCGGTACAAACTCCCACCACTGCCAGTACTGTGAAAGATCAACCGGCGCGCGCGTACCGACAAATACCATGGCGCCGGGAACCATCACATCATCGCTCGGCTTCGGAATTCCGGGCGGCAACTGGACACGCACGGTCTCCCAGTCAGGTTTGCGCTGTGCTGTCGTGACATAGCCGGTTTCCTGAACAAACCTGGCAAAGTCTCTATTGGTCACGTGGGTGCGATCCATCCAGAATCCGTCGACATGAACTGAGTGGGCAGGCTTTTCGTTGGCTTGTGCCATCGCGCTGTCACTGCCCATCAGAAATCGCCCTCCCGGGACCCAGACCATCCCGAGCGGACCATTAGAACCATCACCGACCACAACCACGGGTGGGGCTGGCGGGGCTGCAATGCTCCCTCGGAAATAAACCCATAAAAGGGCTGACACGACAACCAGCAACAACAGCACTATGACAGCATGACGCTTTGAGGGTGATTTAGTAAACACCATAGCTCGACTGGCAGACGGTGCCTAAATTGGTCTGAATAATGCCACCGTCAGTGGCATTAGTCTTGCCATCAAGCAGACCACTGACAAAGAAATCGTAAACGCTGGACAAACCCCAGTTTGATGCAATTCGACTCCACGCCGCGACATCTTTCGCATCCACCACGCCATCGATGTTTCCATCTCCCGGGCAGTACGGGTTGGACGCCAGAACGCTATCGAGTTGGGTGCGCAACGCCGTATACTGCGAATTGATGGCCGGGTCGGACGAGGGGAGAAGGTTCCTGTCTGGAGTATCGAGTAAAGGTTTAGGTTTAGCTTGATTGATCTCAAAGAGTTCTTCCGTCGTAATCGTCTGAACCGAGTTACTCGATGAAATGTATTCCTGCGTAATATTTCTGACCAGCTTGAAACGATTATCCCGAATCGCGATCGAAGTCTCTGCCGCGATATCAAGCATGGCAAGGCCGGATGAGTATAGTGCCCGGTTCACGTCATAACACATGGCATAACCGGCACCACCGTTGGGGACCACCGAGGGATCGGTGTAGCCAGGCCCCCACCAGACACCGCCATTGTCCTCGCAAACATTTTTGGATACCGGGATCTGGGTGCAGGTCGTGCTGATCGCACAAGGCGCATTGCGCCCACCATTTGCCTGATAGTTGACACCGCCCATCGTGAAATTGATGGTCCGCAGACTGGTCTGCTGGGGTGACTCCAGATAGGGCAGAATCCCTACCGAATCGAGCGTCTGCGGCACAATCTTATGCGCATCGAGGTCAGCCAGTTCACCAAAAAACTGGAACACATCGACCATGTTCACCATATGCTCGACATCCCGGTTGGGCTGCTGCACCATGGGACCCGCGATGATCAAGGGGTCCCACACACCGGTCTGATAGGCTGTGCCTTTGGCCTGACTGGTCGAAAATGGCAGTTTGACGGCGCTTCCCAGCGTTCCGTTGTCACCCACGATCACAATCACTGTATTGCTGGCAGACGGGTCATAGATCAGACTGCCGTCGGGAGCGCGTGAGGCAAGGCCAACCTCGACCAGCAAACGACCAAACTCCGAATCCATCGCTTCGGTCATTTTGTCCTGTATCAACCGTCCATCCACGGTGCTTGCACAATCCCAGGAGTCAAACGTTGGGCTCGTGCGATCAGCAATCAAACTGGAGGGCGGCTGTTGCCATGGAGTGTGGGCCGCGCTGTAGCTCACTGTGGCCATCCATGGGCGGGATCCAGAACGGCTGTTGATCCAGCGAATCGCAGCATCGGTTTCGATTCGTGTGCGATATCCTCGCGAGCGCGGATCGGTCAGAGGAACCACTTCGGTCGCATCACCGTCGATGATGACCAAGGGAGAGACGTAGTACGCGTTTTGCGTGTTGAAGTTCAATGCAGGTGCCGGAGAAACACAAGCCGCACTCGGGACAAAAATCCCGCCGCTGTTCAGACATGTCAGACCCGGGGGATCTCTGTCAGCAATCGCTTTCGTCAGTACTGAACAGGTATTGTCTGCCTGATAGCAGGCACCTGTGTCGCTGCCTCCGGACAGACGTCCGGGAACAAACCCGCATGAATAGGTCTTTGCCGGTGCGACGCCTCCCGCCGTGGTGTCAACCGAGCCTGGCAGGCCACCGATCCAGCCGTAAAAATAATCCCACCCCAGCTGTCTGGGCGTGTTGTTACCAGCCTCGTTGTTTTCAGGGCCAGCGAGGTGAAACTTGCCGAACAAACCGCTCTCGTAATTCGCATTCTTGAGTAGCTTGGCGACCGTCGTTTCATAAGGGGAAATCTGCGAATTTGCCAGGTCGTTCGGACCGATTGCCTGGAAGACATTCGTCCGGTGCGGGTAGCGACCTACAAAAAACGCAGCGCGTCCCGGCGAGCACTCAGGCATAGACCATGTGTTACGAAAACGGACACCCGCTGCACCCACAGCATCAATGTTAGGCAGATTGGGGCCAGTCACGCCCCCATAACCAAAAGACGCCATTTGATCAATGCCAACGTCATCCATGATGACAAACAGCACATTGGGCAGCGACTCCTCCTTGCTCACGACAGGACTGTCATCGCCTCCGCCCGCATCACATGCCGACAATACGGCGGCACAAGCCACCACACAAAGCCCTGCCGCCGTTCTCTTCATAGCCACTCCCTTACATTACCTGCTACTGTCATTTCAAACAACAGCGCCAGACTCTTTTGCCAAGCTGAAGCGCTGTCGGTCAAAGGGTTGCGATGACTCAACAATCTCAAATTTTAAAAATTGTAATTGAATTGACTTGCATCAAGTTTTTTGTCGGTCACGCCAGAAGCGATGACCAACACGCCTGCATTGAAAAATGCGCACCAACCATATCTTGGAAACTCGAGTCAGGCCCCTTTCAGATCGACACCCGATTGCGGTCGCTCTGACAGTTGACGCAAGCGCAGCAAGAAAGTCAGAATTTTCGGAAGACGCCCAGAATGCGCAGAATAAAAATCAGCAGTACTGCACCTGCTGTTGAAACGAGAAACTGCATCAGACCACCCGTCGCAACAATCCCCAACTCACCTGCGACCCAGAAACCCAGCATGGAGCCCACAATACCAACAACCACATTGGCAATCAGACCCATCTGAGCATTGGTCTTCATGATGATGCTCGCCAGCCAGCCGACGATACCTCCAATGATCAATGTCATGATCAAACCCATGGCCGTCGTCCTTCTTGAAGTTGAATTGAACTGCCAGTCAATAGAGTAGCCCATTGCCTTGGTGACCGTGCGCACTTTCACCATCAGTCATCTGTCTGCTCAAGGCTATTCTTGTGCCGCATCAACGCCATCAGTCGCTGATCGCGCCAGAGTCTGCGATCAGTCAGGTCTTCAGAAGGTAGTAAAGCACGCCGATCCTGATCAAGCCGTTGCACCAGAGCTTCGCTCCAAGAATCGGTATCAGTCTGCTCAAGCGACATGCGTTGAAACATCCCGCCGTAGCGACCACAATAATCTTTCAGGCCACCGGGTGCGTTCAAGTCGATGGTTTCAAACGGTCCCATGAATGCCCAGCGCAAACCCAGTCCGTCCTTGACTGTAACGTCAAGATCTTCAACACTCACAATGCCCTGGTCCACCAGACGGAACGCTTCTCTGAGCAAAGCGCCCTGCAGGCGGTTAAGGACAAACCCCTCGACTTCTCTGTTGACACTCACGGGTTTCTGGCCGACCGATGTCATGATTTCGCGCACTCGAGCGATAACGACGGGGTCAGTCCAGGGCGCGCCACACAACTCCACGACTGGAATCAGGTACGGTGGATTCACGGGATGGGCCACCAGACAGCGGCGACGCCCGGCAAGGCCCTCCGTAAATGTCGAGGCTGGAATGCTCGATGTCGAACTGGCCAGGATTACAGGATCAGCCACCATGCGATCCATGCGAGAGAATATCTCCTGCTTGACCTCGACCCGCTCAGGCAAGCTCTCCTGGACATAATCGGCACCGGCGAGCACTTGCTCGAGCGAATCAGCAACGCCTAGTCTGGCAATAGCAGCATTCGCGTCACCAAGCAAACCATGCGTCTCAAGCTCGCGAATCTGCTGCACCACCAACTCATGGGCTCGAGCCAGCGCCTGCGGATCCCCGTCCCAGAGCTCTACGTCACAACCACCCCGGGCAAAAACGATTGCCCAGGCCTGACCAACCAGACCGCTACCGACAATGGCTATTTTCATGAGCACTCCTTCCTGATGTGAATCTCGCAAGGACCGGGACCCACCCTATCAAAGACGCCGGGGGTTCCCGCGCATTGGGTGATGCAGGGCATGAAAAGCCCTGCATCTCATGAAACCCGCCATTGACCTTTTCGAGTCTTACCTCGTCAAGTTCTGAACCTTGTCACCGAGATCCTTGACACCCTCGCCGAATTGCTGGGCAGCCTTGTCGAGCTCTTTACCCGCTTTCTCTGCTGGACCCTCTTGCTTGCATCCTGCCAAGCCAATGGCAAATACCGAACAAAGTATCGCCAAAAGAGACTTTCTTATCGTTTTCATTATGAATCTCCGTGTATGCCATGAACGAACACACTCTGCCAGAAAGTGCCTTCACTGACAGTTGAGAAGATAACACTCTGAACATCGCGAATGTTCCCGATCCAAAAAACACCGCAAGAAGAACCAGACCCGCATCTTGAAAAGCCTGGTCACACGGCGAAGAGGCAAACACTCAGCGCTTCTTCGTCATTTCAATCACGCGATTGACGGCCTCTAGGTGCTCAGGTTCGTTGTGACACATCCCCTGGAATGTGGCACACAGATCCAGAAAGTCCTTGAGTTCCATGCGCTGCGCCATCTTCATCATGCGCTTGGTCATCCGCACCGCCTTCGGCGGTTGGGCCGCAAACCGCCGGGCCATGTCATTGACACGTGTCATCAGCGAATCAGGTTCAACCACCTCAAGCACAATGCCGATTTTCAAGGCTTCCTGGGCATCCACAATACGACCCGAGAGCGTGAGCTCAAACGCCTGCTGATAGCCGATCAAGCGCTGCATGAACCAGGCCCCACCATCACCGGGAATGATGCCCAGATTGAGGAAGGTTTCACCAAACCTGGCCTGGGTTGAAGCAATCCGGATATCGGCCATATTGGCCAGATCGAACCCTGCACCGATGGCTGGACCGTTAACCGCTGCAATGATAGGGACTTCCAGCTGCTGCAAAGCCAGTGGGATGCGCTGGATTCCACGGCGATAACGCGCCTCGACTTCCGCCACCGTTCCTGCAAAGTCAGCGCCCCGTTCGGCCATATCCTTGATGTTGCCACCTGCAGAAAACGCCGAACCGGCACCCGTGATAACCAATACCGAAACGTCATCACAGCGGTTAATCCACTCGGCCACTGCGACGATGTCCTCAATCAAGCCCGTGCCGGTCAGGGCATTGCGCACGTCGTGGCGATCCAGAGTCAGCGTTGCCACTCGACCTTCCAGGGTCAGACGCGCGTCTTTGGTTACAGGTAATTGCATGTCAGTGTTCTCCTTGATCACAACGCACGCCAACACAGATGGGTGGTCATGTTGTTTGTCTTGATGCTATGAGTATCGACCATAGATCTGGTCAGAGCATAACCGTCCAGACAAGCACTGACAAAGCTCCAGCGCCAACAAGTGGTATTGCGGTGAACACTTGGCCTTGCACCAGGATCGGCAGCCTTGATCGACACCACAGACAATGCAGCACGCAACACGACACCAGATGGCCATCCGGTGTCAAAGCCTGTATCGATATGGCATAGTTCCATCTGTCTAAGACATTTTTCACCCCCATGAACAAGCACTCATCACAAAAGGGTCCACGCGCCTGCCCTTGCGGCAGCCCTCAGGAGTATGCACTTTGCTGTGGCAGATACCACCATGGCGCACAAGCCTTCATGGCGCCAGACCCTCAGACTCTGATGCGCTCACGCTACAGCGCATTTGTGCTTGATGAGACCGACTACCTGCTTGAAACCTGGCACCCTGACACTCGGCCTGCGGAGGTAGAACGCAACGAGCCTGGCACAAAATGGCTAGGGCTCAAAGTCATCAGTCACAAGCTGATTGATGCAGACCAGGGTCATGTCGAATTCGTTGCGCGCATGCGCAACCCGCAAGGCAAAGCGCTACGCATCCATGAAATCAGCCGGTTTCTGCGACACAACGGACACTGGTTCTACATTGACGGCGAGATGCTCGATTAGCCTCGCAAGGCCTCTCCAAGCCCCAGATCCGACCAAAACGCCAGTGCTCAAGGGATGAACCCTTGCCGTAACGATGACTGGCAACCACCACCTCAAATCCGCTCTTTTTAATGGCTTGCGGAGCGACCGGTCGTTGTTGCTCAAGGGTCATTCCCATATATGGAAATCGCCCAAGCGCCTGATCAAAATGAGTGAGAATCGCCACCGGCGTGGATCATCGATCGAGATGTCGTCACGCAGCTTGCCGGCCGTTTTCAGCGTCAGTGCTGATCCACCTAGCTGTGACTGCAGCCTTTACAGGCTATCAGTCAGAAACAGCATTCTGACAGGTCGGTTGAACTAGATGACGTCCACAGAAAAATCCAGAGATAAGGCAAACAGACCTCTCACCTGGCAGGTAAGGGTGCAATCCAGGCATCACTTCAGCAGCGGATCCTGCCGGTAAAACCGTCCAAGCATGCCATACCAGGCGGGCAGACTTTGCCGGAGTCGCGCTGGACTGACAAAAAATGCTTCTGAACTGACTGCAAAAAACTCGGCCTCATCAGTTGCCGCATAAACATCAAGCGCAAGTGTTGCAAACCAGGGATCGGCAAGCTCAGAGTCTGGGTCAATCGCTGCCGGGATTTGACGCTCCACATCCAGCACTTGCTGTCTGAAACCATCAAACGCTGCACGCAGACTCTCCTGCCAGACCGAGGCGCTCAGGTCTGGATAACCCGTCAACCCGGGAATCCCGTCAGCAGAACCGCTGCGCAAGTCGATCTTGTGTGCAAACTCATGAATCACCACATTGGCCTGAGTACCCACATCTGCCTGCACATCATCCCACGACAGTATGACTGGACCACCGTCCCAGGCTTCTCCGCTGACAGGTGCCATGTACTCATGAACGACACCTGCCTCATCCACCTCTTCGCGGGGAATCAGAAAAGCCCCAGGGTAAACAATCACCTGGGTCCATCCCTCGTAAAGCGAGGTCTCAAGATTGAGTATCGGCAAAGACGCCTGCATGGCAATCGAGAGCATGATGTCGTCTGTCAGCACGAGATCGTGCGCTGTGCTAAACGACTTGCTAGCGAGAAACCACGCTGTCTTGCGCTTGAGGCGGTCACGCTCACCAGCATCGAGCCTTTCTAGAAACGGCAGTGTGCCGACCGCATGTTCCCACTGGAGAGGATCCATCCTGGCCAGCACAGCGTCGACTTCCGTTTCATGGGCTCCGAGCCCTGCCAGCCACCTGAACATCCCGCACCCTTTTGTTGCCCGGCCATATCCACACACGATGAGAGAGACGCGATGTTACCGATGGCGATCAACACCCTTGCACATGCATCACGATTGACTCAGCCATCGTAACGCTTGCCGCGTGCAAGCAACTCTGGCGTGCCGATCAGATCATTCAACCCGTCAAAATCAAGCATGTCTTCACTCAGCGCTTTGGTCGAACCCGTCTGTTTGAGGCTGGTGAAATAGCGCTGCATCTGACGTGACAGGAATCTTACGGTACCCCCCGGAAAAATCACAATCCGGTAGCCGCGCGCCGTCAGCTCCTCAACGCTTTGCACCGGCGTCTTGCCACCCTCAACCATGTTGGCCAGCAGCGGAACTCGATGTGCAAACTGCTTGCAGACGATATCCATATGTTCGCTGGTTCGAACGGCCTCGACAAAAATCACATCAACGCCACACGCCAGATAGGCTTCAGCACGCTCGAGCGCAGCCTCAAAGCCCTCGACAGCAAGCGCATCGGTGCGTGCCATGATGAGGGTCTGATCTGAGTGTCGGGCGTCAAGCGCGGCGTGCAGCTTGCCGCACATCTGCGATGTAGTAATCAGAGATTTGTCGTTCAGGTGTCCACAGCGCTTGGGAAACGACTGATCCTCAAGCTGAATCATCGCGGCACCCGCACGCTCGAAATCGCGCACTGTTCGCTGAGTGTTCAACGCATTTCCGAAGCCGTTGTCACCATCCGCGATGATGGGTATGTCAATGCGATCGGCAATTCGTGCCAGCACTTCAGCGGCTTCACTGGAGGTCGTCAGACCCACATCAGAGCGGCCAAACTGAGTGTAGGCAACTGCCGCACCAGACAGGTAAACCGCCTCAAAGCCCGCCTGCTGTGCAATCAGCGCGCTCAGCGAATCAAAGACGCCAGGTGCAAGAATGGCGGGTGCCTTCTGAAGGCGCTCTGCCAGGTTGAAATTCTGCTTTTTCATGATGATAGATATTCCGGTCAGGTGAAGTGATTCGGTAGGCCTATGGTTGAACCCAGGGTCTGGCGCGCCCATCAGCTAGGCTTGCCAGCCATTGAAGCGATGACAAACCCCCTGGCTGGTCATCAGGGTCACTCGCGCTTTGGAAATAGCCGAGACATCGCCTGATCCCAGTTCATATGTTGCATCCCGAGCACTTTAGCCTGCCTGCTTTCGTAGGCGGCAAACTCCGGGGTAATACCCTGGCCTCGCATACCCCCGCGCACCACACCCGGCCTGACATCGATGAAATACTCCTCCCATGAGTCTGGCAACGGCTGCGAACTGGTAATTGCCAGCCAAAGGCGGATCAGATGACGCTTGCGATCCGGCTCTTCAAAGTCCTCAAATGCTGTACGTGAATGCAAGGTCACGTAGCTGTTGAGCAGCTGCATGTCTCCGGGTTCGAGCTGCATGTCGTAGCAAAAATCCTCTGACCGCATGAGCTCGTCAAGCAAATCAAGGGCCTCGATCTGCTGCGGTGTCAATCGAGGTGCCTGTTCAAAGTCTCGTTCGACGGCAACGATGTTCTTGCGGTTGCTACGGGCAGCAAACACGCCGTTTTGTTCAGCAAAAATCGGGCATCCGTAGTAAGGCGGCTGACGCGGATCCTGTGCGCCCTGGTAACTATGTAAAAAAGGCTGCTGCATCACAATGAGCAGATCAGGACGAATCCGTGCAACCTCGTCACGTATTGCGAGAGAACTGACGACTTTGCTCTGCCCGCCTGCGCGGGCGGTGCGTCGACACAACAACGAAACCACGTCAGCCGAGTCAATGTGAAAATCCAGTTCGGCATTGGTGTTATACCCCCGCCCGCCTTTAACTTTGTAGGATCCTCCGGCATCGCGCACGTCGGTCATGACATCACTATTACGGTTCTGAGGACGGACGACACCCATGTACAAACCCATTCCCCAATAGGCCAGACGGGTCTGATGTTCACTCCATCGATCCACTGGAAACCCCTTGATGAGACACATGCCCCAGCGTCCTTGGGTAGTCGCAATCGCCTGCGCAAGCAGCGTCCGCATGCTTGGGTCCAGCGGAAAATCTTCCTGCTGCCACTGCAACAGTGGTTTTTGATGTCTGGTCGCATACTCAAGGGCTTTGTCCAGCGCCACGTGATGCTGTGGCTGGAGGTGTAACACCCAGGACGATGTGTCGCGGACTTGCTGCGCTGTCCATGCCTGCGGCCCGACGCCTGTTGCACTCATTGTTTTCCCCGTCGTCGTGTTCGACTGCGTACTGTTCGAACGCATCATTTCGAATATTTTTTGAAGTCTACGGACTGGCCAGCTTCTTGAAAAGCTCGCCGACCAGCGCACCCGCCCGTTATGATCGAAATTGTTGCTCTGTCACCTGCAGGGCCATCCCAAAATCAATCGCAAGGACTTGCTTTCATGAACGCTCCGATCCCTGAACACGGACCTGCTGTGATCCGCCACGATCCTTTGACCGATCCCATCGCGCTGGTCTGTGACTCGCCGCACA
>CAZBIN010000043.1:0-16723 GCA_964491995.1 uncultured Orrella sp. | reverse complement strand
CACCGAGAATGGCAAGAAGCCCGTAATCGAATCCGGTCACTGCGTTGCAATGAATCCATTGGGATAACCCAGGGCGCGCAATCGCGTCTGTGCGGCCTGGGCAGCATCACGCGAGCCAAACGGACCGACACGAAGACGAAATGTCGGTTTGCCGTTGACTGACGTGGACTCTACAAATGCATTGGTCACCCCTTCGGAACGAAGTTTGTCGCGTCGCCCGTTTGCGTCTGCCTGGGTGCTGTAAGACGCAACCTGAACGACAAACCCTGATCCTCCACTTGGTGCCGCAGCCCCCGAGGTTGGCGCTCGCCCCTCCAGCAGAGCCAGTGCTCTGGATCCGTCGTCCGTACGAGGTTTGGTTTGTGTTGCTGTATTTGGCTGGGGCTTGGGTTCCGGCTTTGGATCAGTCGTGGTGTGAGCTTGATTTGTACCAGTATTCTCCGCAGACTTTGGCACTTCGGCAGGCGTGGCTTGTGTTGTGCCCTGCCCGGACGGTGCGACTGCACCCTGTGCATCCTGAGCCAATGGCACCACCACGCCGGATGCATCGGATGAGGCGACTGCAGGAGGCGTCGTCAGATTCGGCTTGAACGGCGTATCGCGCCCGGGAACCGTAATCTGGACGGACGCAGGAATTGGCTTGGGTTCGCTATCCAGCAGCATCGGCAGGACAATGACGGCCGCCAGCACAAGCGCCACAGCACCTGCCAGCCGACGCCTTGCACGCACCCGCAAGGAAGCCGCCTGTGCTTCGCTACTGACTGACGGACGAGGCCGGGAAGCATGTCGCGAGGACGAGGCAGACCCTTTCCTGGAAAATAAACCCATAAATGCAACCCTGAGAAGGACAGGATAAAACAGCCGCCGCTGGCGAATTACCGACGGCCCAGATGGGCCAGCACATCACCAACGGTCAAAAACGAACCAAACGCCACGATTCTATCATCCAGGGCAGCAGCCTGCCGCGCAGCCTCGTACGCGAGGCGTGGCGAGTCAAAGGCAAGGACATCTGGCAAGGCTTCGTCGTGTTTTGGGTTGTCCTTTCGCCAGCGCTCAAGCACGGCCTGGACACGACCCTGCAACTGGCTGGCGCTCACGCCTCTGGGACCCGCCAGGCTCGCGCAATACCAGCGATCAATTCTCGGCGCCAGTGTGCGCACGACCTGTTCGATATCTTTGTCGGACAGCATACCAAACACGGCATAGGTATACGGGTGATATCCCATGGCCGCGAGGTTTTTTTCAAGTACAGCAGCCGCATGGGGATTGTGCGCCACATCGAGCACCACCAGAGGCTGACCTGGCAGTATCTGGAACCGGCCTGGCAGCGCAGCCTGCAACAGCCCCTGGCGAACCGATTGCTGCGGCACGGACAGCTGGTCGCGCACCGCGTCAAGGGCAGCGAGCACGCCACAGGCGTTGAGCAGCTGATTGGCCCCTCGCAAGGCAGGATATGCCAGTGCGCTGCGCCGTTGATGGCGTCCGGCAAATCCCCATTGCTGACGATCACCCGAATAATTGAAGTCGCGTCCAAACAGCCAGAGATCAGCGCCGATCTCCTGTGCATGGTCAATCAGTGTTTGCGGCACTGATGGATCCGAACAGATCGCAGGTTTACCAGACCTCATGATGTGGGCCTTCTCAATCGCAATGGCCTCCCGAGTGTTACCAAGCCACTCGGAGTGATCAATGTCAATACTGGTCACAATCGCACAGTCTGCATCGACTATGTTGACCGCGTCCAGGCGACCGCCAAGACCGACTTCGAGCACCATCGCATCAAGTCCAGCGCGTGCAAACAACCATAGAACCGCTAGTGTTGTGAACTCGAAATATGTCAGCGTCACGCCCGCGCGGGCCTGGTCAACAACTTCGAATGCCTCGATGAACTGTGCATCAGTCGCCGTGACGCCGTTAATTCTCGCCCGCTCGTTGAAATCGATCAGGTGTGGCGAGGTGTACATGCCGACCCGGTAACCTGCAGCCAGCAAGATTGCTTCCAGCATTGCGCAGGTCGATCCCTTGCCATTGGTGCCAGCCACAACAAATTTGATTGCCCGAGTTTGCAGGTCCAGGTGCTGGGCAACCTGGCGCACGCGATCCAGACCAAGATCCATGGTCTTGGGGTGCATGGTTTCCAGAAGTTCGAGCCATTGGGCGAGGCTTCTGGCAGTCGGCTTTGCGGAGTGTGCTGTTTCTGTCATAAAAAAATTTAGGCTGATGCACATTGTGCAAGGGTTGATCCAGGCCGAAGTTTACGCCGCCATGGCTTTGCAAGCGAACATAGTCATGATATCGCCGAGGTGAAGCCAGCCTCGCATTGTGGGACAATGCATCGCGACCGAGCGCACGGGAACTCGGTGAGGAATGTTTGGTGCTGACCTTGATACGAATGCCGAGTGTCCAATTTGTATTGTCGTTGACGAGCAGCACTGCAGGGTTTCAATAGAAGGTTACAGGACAAATTGATCACCGCCTCACTATTATTGCCAGTCAACCAGCCTGACGCGGGCATTCATCAGTTGCTGCCATGAACAATGCCCGCAAATCCATGGACATGACCGCAGCATCCCTGATGCTGTTGCTGTGCGTACTTTGGGGAGGCCAGCAATCGGTGATCAAACTGGCGGCCGATGACATGTCACCGACGTTGCAGATCGCATTGCGCTCTGGCATCGGGATGGTACTGATTGCCGTGGTCATGCTGCGTCAGAGAGTTTCTTTTGCATTGCACAAAGGGCCCTGGAAAGCAGGTTTGCTTGCCGGTGGCATGTTTGCCGGTGAGTTTCTTTTGATTGGCGAAGGGCTGCGCCACACTAGCGCATCGCATTTGGTGGTGTTTGTGTACACTTCGCCGGTCTTCACTGCTCTGGGTCTGCACTGGCTGTTGCCTCAGGAGCGGCTATCCCGCCTTCAGTGGCTCGGTATCGGCATGTCTTTTGGTGGCATTGTGATGGCATTTCTAAGCGGATTCCTTGTGCCACAGTGGGACAGCAAGACAATCCTGGGCGATGTGTATGCACTGCTTGCCGGCGTTGTCTGGGGCCTGACGACAGTCGTCTTACGTTGTTCCCGCCTGAACCAGATACCGGCAACGCAGACGACGCTGTATCAACTCGGCGCTGCGTTTTTTGGCTTGTTGCTCGCGAGCGCTCTCATGGGCCAGCTGGAGGTGAACTGGAGCGTCACCGTCGTGACCTCAGTCGCTGCCCAGGGTGTGGTCATTTCTTTTTTTACGCTGCTCATCTGGTTCTGGCTTCTGACTTCATACAACGCATCACAGCTCGCCTCTTTCTCGTTTCTAACGCCTATTTTCGGGGTGACATTTGGAGTGCTACTGCTTGAAGAGCCGCTTGACACGAACTTTTTGATTGGCTCAGCGATGGTGATTCTGGGTGTGGCAATCGTCAATCATCCGCGGTCTCGCAAACTACACGCGAAAGTCGAGCCAGTGCAATGAGTTGTGTAACTGAGTTCGGCAGATATTGCCGGAAATCCATCGACTTCATTCAACTTAGCCGGAGATAACCTGCTCATGTGCCTGGCGGTATTGTCCCTGCAACCTGACTGCGAGTGGCGCTGGGTCATTGTTGCAAATCGTGATGAGGCGCATACAAGGCCAAGCGCAGACATGCAGCCGTGGCAGCAAGCGCCGTCGATTCTGGCAGGTCGCGATCTGAAAGCCGGCGGCAGCTGGCTGGGCATTTGCAACGACGGACGCTTTGCGTTGCTCACGAACTACCGGGAACCTGGCAGACAGCGCGCTGATGCCACATCTCGTGGACACCTGGTAGAACAATTCCTGACCAGACAAGAAGACGCTCAGAGTTACCTTCAGACACTTGCCAGTCGGGCGAGCCAATACAATGGGTTCAACTTGCTTTTAGGTCATGGAGCGGACTGGTTCCACGCGTCTAACCGTGCGGATGTGTTTTCTCGGCGCATCAACCCCGGTACTTATGGCCTGTCTAATGCGCTATTCGATACGCCATGGCCAAAGGTCTTGCGAACACGACAGGCTGTCGAGCGGCAACTGCATCAAGGCGGTACAACCCGCGATCTGTCTGTGCTGCTTTCAGACCCAGGGACCTCAAAATTATCCCATGATCTTCCAGATCTGCTCAGCAACATCTTCAGTGACAACCATCCGGCTCCGGATGAGGCACTGCCTGACACCGGCATCGGTCTTGAGCGAGAGCGCATGCTGTCTTCGCCATTTATCGTAAGCCCTGCTTACGGCACCCGTTGCACGACCGTTGTGATGCAACACAGCGACGGACACTTGCTGGCCCAGGAGACGACATACTGGCCTGACGGCACCGAGCGTAGCAAAAGCCGTTGGTCCAGCCATCATTTCAACTGCCATCCTGCACTGGGTTCCAGCGGTCTCAATACGGCCAGAGGCAATGAGTGGACAAGAGTGTATTGAGCCAAGACTCAAAGGTGTGCTCAACCTGAAGTGTCTGGATAGTCCTTTCTGTAATCTGCCTGCAGCAGTGCCCGAACATCTCGTTGGGCCGGTTTTCGCCGCGTATGCACTGCTTGCCGTGGAATCTTTAACACTTCGTCCTGAGCAATCACAAAGCACGCATCATCCGGATTCAGCGCATAAGGGTAGCCGCCGGTAAAAGCACCAAATGCAGGCAAAACAATGCCACTTTGACTCAATGCAAAGCCTGTGAGTCTGATTTTATCGCCGGCCCTGCTTTTGAGGGTAAAAACCGGGTGTACGTGTCCGGCAAGCCAGAAACGGTCCGACGCACCGACTGGAGGCTCATGCCTGCAGTCAAACGGGTCTAGCACCCATGGCTCAGACACAACCTCAATGGCGAACCCGGGATCAGGGTCCCCTGCTTGTTGATCGTGATTGCCCCGGATGAGGGTCAGATGCATTGCAGAATGCCTGGCTCGCCAGGCTCCAATGGCAGCCAGTGTGGGGACGGATTTTTTGATGGCAGCCGAATGCATAAAATCGCCGAGTACCACCAGATGTCGAGCCTGGGTGGCATCAATCGCTGCAGACAGCCGGTTTAAGGTGTCGGTCGTGGTGCCTTGAGGCACGGGTTGTCCTTGCTGCCGAAAGCTTGCAGCCTTGCCCAGGTGAACATCGGCCACAAACAGCACCTTGCGATCAGGCCAGTAAAGCGCAGCGTGCGGCAGCAGCCAGACCGTCTGGCTCGCAATATTGATGCTCAATGCACCTGGCGGCATCGGCTCCGCAGTCTGCAATTTGCTCATCAAGCAACCGCCTTTTCGATGTCGCACAACATCCGGGCAATCCGGTCAGATAGCCTTTCTGAAGACAGCCTCTGACCCATTCGCTGAACCATCAACCCGAAGCCAAAAGGGCTTGCATGTTCGACTGAGCACACCTGAATGGGTCCACGCCCAATGCGCTGGAGCACTCTCTCCAGTCCAGCACGATCCAGATCAAGCTGCAGCACCTCGTCGTGCGCCTGCCGCAACAGAAGATTGCCCGGATCGTGTGACTGAAAAACCTTATAGAAAAGCTGTGAGGAAGCCTGGACCTGACGCGCCGACTTTTTCTGATGAGGGAAACCTTGAAACACCAGGCCTGAAATCCGGGCAATTTCCCGGAAACGTCTCTGTGCCATTTCTGTTGCATTGACACTGCCGCTCAGATCCCGATCCAGATCATCCAGCGTAAACAGATCGGCACAGATACGCGCATGCGCATCAAGCGGCTGCGCGCAGACAAGCTCGATTCCATAGTCGTTGACTGACATCGAAAACGTGAGGGGCTCCTGTTGCGCCAGTCGCCACGCCACCAGGCTGGCGAGTGCCTGATGCACGCTGCGCCCCGCCAGTGGATACATGAAAATGTGTGTGCCCTCGCGTGACTGCAGATGTTCAACTAATAGCCGCTTATGCGATGCAATGCCGCACAGCTCCTGCTGAGTCAGCAATAGTGGCTCGAGCATACGCCAGGCCGATTCGACGTTGTGTAAGCGAGCGACGGGCGCATGCGGGAGCGTTTGTCCGGATGGAGGCATCTGTTGCGCCCGCTCAAACCCGTCCAGACGCTGAGCCATTGCGTCGGCAAGCTCTCCAGACAGGGGCATGTTGCCACCTTCCCACCGAGGTACTGCTGCCCGGCTGGCAGTCGCCCGACGCACATAAGCCGTCATGTCCTGCACCCTGACAAGTTCTAGCACCCGGCCCCCGAACACAAAACACTCCCCTGGCTTGAGCCGGGCGATAAAGCCTTCTTCAATGTGGCCGAGTGTTGCACCACCGCCTCGTTTTGCCCAGTAACGCACCTGCATCATGGCATCAGACACGATGGTTCCGATGTTCATGCGATGGCGTAAGGCCAGACGCCGGTCGAGCACTCGCCAGCGTGGCTGTTCAGCAGGCAACCGGTCCTGACTGCAAGCTGCGCTGTGGATGGGAGCACCCGCAGCAGATGAAACATCTGTGGGCAGACTTTGTGGCGTTGCACACACAACCCGCTGGTAATCGGGGTAGGCACCTAGCGCATTGCCTCCAGTGCTGACAAACGATAGTGCCCACTGCCAGTCCTCCGGTGTCAGGTGACGGTAAGCATATGCACGCCGGACTTCCTGGTAGAGAGCATCGGGTTCGAATCCGCCACCGAGTGCAACCGTCACCAGATGTTGTACCAGCACATCCATGGGAGCATTCAATCCACACCGTGGCTCGATTGATCCGCTATCCATCGCATCGCAGGCAGCCACGGCTTCGAGTGCCTCAAGCGTATGCGTCGGCACCAGGGTAATGCTAGACTGGCCATTCGGGTTATGTCCGCTTCGCCCTGCGCGCTGAAGTAAACGTGCAATCCCCTTGCACGATCCGATCTGTATGACCTGCTCAACTGCAACAAAATCGACGCCCAGATCCAGACTGGAGGTGCAGACCACAGCTCTGAGCAGACCGGTGCGTATGCCCTCTTCCACCCAGTCGCGCACGGAAGCATCCAGTGACCCGTGGTGCAGCACAATCTGGCCCGCCAGATGCGGGGCCGCTTCAAGCAAGGCTTGATACCAGCGTTCGCATTGAGACCGCGTATTGACAAACACCAGTGTGGTTTGTGCGGTCTCGATATGTCGGGACACGGATTGCGCCATCTCCATGCCGATCTGCCCGCTCCAGGTGTAGCGAGGCAGTTCTGCGGGAAGCAGGATGTTGACTGTGGGTGTCTTGCGAGTGGGCGCAGAGATCAGTCGTACATTCTTGCGCAAACCAGAAAACTCGCTAGCAATCGGGTCATCTCCTGCTTCTGCGACGTCCTGCGGTAGCAGAACATCGAGCGCGTGCTCCAGGTTTGCCAGTGTGGCAGACATACCCCAGACTTGTAGTGAGGCATTGAATTGTGCGAGGCGAGCCAGTGCCAGTTGCACCTGGACACCGCGTTTGCTGGCTAACAGTTCATGCCACTCATCCACAATGACCACCTGCACACCAGAGAGTCGGTCCGGTGCGTCAGACTGTGCAAGCATCAGTGTCAGGCTTTCCGGCGTTGTGACCAGTGCGTCGGGCAATGTTCGCGTCTGGCGGGCTCGCACAGACGCACTGGTATCGCCTGTGCGAGTCTGAACCTGCCAATCAGGCAGAATATCCTGGGCACTTTGTTGCAAGGCTTTGAAACTATCTTTGGCCAGTGCACGCATGGGTGTAATCCACAGCACTTTCAGGCCAGGGCGGATTTTTTTGCGCACAGATCGATCTGGTGCGTCGCGCTGGCAAGCCATCAACGCACCGAACCAGCAGGCCAGCGTCTTGCCACTGCCTGTGCCTGCGTGCAGCAAGCCACTGTAGCCTTGTTGCATGGCTTTCCAGACTTCACGCTGAAATTCAAAAGGACGGCGGCCAGAACGGTCAAACCATTGCTCGATCATGATGGCAAGATCTGCAGCACCTCTCTGAATCTCGGACTGTGTCTGCCGAGCGGTGCGCACGGCAGGCCTGGTTCGCACCACTTTTATTCTCGATTGGCTGACTGCCCTGGTGATGGTCGATCCGGTTGATTCAACCAAGATTGCTGCAGTTTCGCGCAGCTCAGAAAAGTTCGTTGTCGATCGACTGGTCTCAGGTCGACTCATGGCAACAGCCCCCTGAGCGTGTAAAGAGTATCAGCCTCGCTCACGGGTTTGTCGACCCGCCAACGCAGCATGCGTGGAAACCTTAAAGCCACTCCGCTTTTATGCCGGGCACTCGTCGAAATCCCCTCAAATCCGATCTCAAACACCAGTGTGGGCTCAACCTTGCGCACGGGGCCGAAAGACTCCTGGGTAGATTTTCGAATGAGCGTGTCAACCTGGCGAATCTGGGTATCGGTCAGACCGGAATAAGCTTTTGCGACCGGAACCAGAGTGCGCTGAGGGTCACCCGGTGGTGCGCTCCAGACAGCAAAGGTGTAATCGGTATAGAGACCTGCGCGTCTGCCATGACCTCGTTGCGCATAAATCAGCACAGCATCGATGGTCATAGGGTCACACTTGTATTTGTACCAGATCCCCTCTGAACGTGTCCGCCCCACCCCGTACCGTCCGTCCAGCGCCTTGATCATCAAACCTTCAACGCCTCGCTCGCGGGCCTGAAGGTGCAACTGCCGGACCTGTGACCAGCTCTCTGGCATCAAGCGCGGTGAAGCGAACCAGCCATGACTTTGCATGCACGCCATCACGCGTTCGAGACCCTGGCGACGCGCCGCAAGTTGTTTTATGCGCCAGTCTGCGCCATCCAGTTCGAGCAGGTCATATCCGATTAAAACGACAGGCAGTTGCTGCATCAGACTCGGGCTCACCTGATTGCGACCGAGTCTGCGCTGCAAAGCAGAAAATGGCGCAGGTGCGACCGAGTCTTTTTGCCAGACCAGTAACTCCCCATCAATGACCGTGTTTTCGGGCAAGGCGAGCGCAGCCTGACAAATTTCTGGAAACTGCGAATTTATCAACTCTTCGCCGCGGGACCAGAGCCAGACCTGACCGGCACGATGAATCACCTGAGCCCGGATGCCATCCCATTTCCATTCGAACTGCCATTGTGCGTGAGGCCCTAGCTCCACTGGCAATGACGAGAATTCTGCGGGTAAGGAGTGCGCCAGAAAAAACGGGTACGGTTGACCAGGTTCGAAGGCGCGAACCTGATCGCTGTCCGTGCTGATCAGCCGCTCATAACGGAGGGCGTCAGGCCATGGTGATGTCTGGTTTTCTTTCCAGGCAGCGCCAGCTGAACTGCTCAGGTAACCCACCATGCGTTGCGCCATCTGCGAAGGTTCAAGACCACAGTGCTGCGCCAAGGCACGTACCACCGTCTGACGCGATACTCCGACACGCAATCCCCCTGTGATGAGTTTGAGGCAAACAAACCGTGTGCTGGCGTCCCACCCTGTCAGTGCCTCATGCAACAGTTGCTGGCGCTTGTGCATTTGCAAGGCCTGCTCTGCTTGCGAGACCGCTTCTGACTCAACGGCACTTACAGCAGCATCCTTGCCGGGAATCGCACCACGCTTTCTACGCATCGTTTGCATCGCCTGCACGGAAAGCAGCGTTGATTGCACCCATTGCGTCAGACCGACATCCTTTGCACCTTTGTCATGTGGCCATAGCAATGCAATGGTTTCTGCCAGGTCGCCAACGGATTCGTAGCACTCATCAAACAGCCACTCCGGCAGGTCACTTTGCTCGAGTGCTATCTGGCGTAGTTCCCGAACGGCTAACAGTCGCCGAAGTTTGCCGCCACCCAGAAAATACACTGCCCAGGCAGCATCAGCGGCCGGCGCCTGGGCGAGGTAGTGAACAATGTCCTGAATCTTCTGCCGACTCGATGTTGTACTGTCAAGCCTCTGATAGAGTTGCGCAAAAGCCCTCATGTGTCCCCCTCGGGACCATATTCGGTCTGAAATCGCTGAGCCTGCAATCCTTTTTCATTCAACCATCGAATCAGCACGGCAGTGCTGCCATGCGTGACAATCACGCGTTGAGCACCGGTGGCATCAATGGCTTTAAGCAAGCCTGGCCAGTCTGCGTGATCCGACATCACAAATCCCCGGTCGACTGCCCGACGCCTGCGCGCGCCCCTGATCTGCATCCAGCCACTGACCATGGCATCTCGGGTCGCACCGAGACGGCGCAAGCCCGTAGCACCAGCGGCCGAAGGCGGTACGAGCACCAGCGCAGTTTGCAGACTGCCTGTATCCAGACTGTCCATGTGGCAAGTCGGTGGCAATGACACACCCGCATCGCGATAGGCTTGATTGATAGTCTCAAATGAGTGGTGTACGACGATGGGGCCGACATGACGCTCAAGGTCCGCCAAAACCCGCTGTCCTTTACCTAACGAATAGGCATACAGGACGCTTGGCAAACGCTCGCTGGCGTTGGACTGCCACCACTGATTGATCTGCTGCATGATTTCGCCGGGTTCTTGCCAGCGGTACACCGGCAATCCAAACGTCGACTCGGTAATGAACGTGTCGCAACGCACCGGCTCAAACGCAGCGCATGTGGGATCCGATGCCAGCTTGTAGTCGCCTGAGACCACCCAGACTTGTCCCTGGTACGACAGTCGGACTTGTGCAGAGCCCAGCACGTGGCCCGCCGGGTGCAGGCTGACTTGCACGCCATTGTGCTCGATGCATTCCCCGTAGGCGAGTGTTTGCAAGTTGATCGCACCCAGTCGCGCCCGCAACACGCCTGCACCCGCTGCTGCTGCCAGATAGTGCTGGTGCCCACTGCGAGCGTGGTCGGCATGGGCGTGTGTAATCACAGCGCGATCCACTGCACGCCAAGGATCGATATAGAAGCCACCTGGCGGGCAGTACAGACCCTCAGGTCTCGTTACAACCAGATCCATCATCATGAAAAATCCTGAAACCAGACCCTCAAAATGCAAAAAGTGCCCAGCATCAGATGCATGACACTTAAAAAGGTTCGTTGCAGTTGCAAACGGCAGTTACAAACATCCGACTGGCCATCGCATTGCCACTGCTCACATTGCCAGGTGGCTCAAAAGGCGACGAACCAGACAAAAACAAAGCAAAAACAAATCACAATAAATACTGTATATTTGTTCAGTATAAACATAATTGACAGTCAATGACTGACGCCCTGACATCTTACGCGCGCCTTGGCACGTATCACTGTCATCGACCAGTCAGAGCAAGAGATACACACACTCATGATTCAGATTTCTGACATTCACCGCGCTGTCTGGCGCGCCGGTGACCGATCCAGCGCAACAGTTGCCACAGTTCCAGTCGGCAACCCGGCGCTTTGCGACTGGCTGCCTGGTGAAGGCTGGCCATTGGGGCAGCTTATTGAAATACTGGTCGATGCGCCGGGATGCGCCGAGCTGAGTCTGCTCGCACCGGCCATGGCCGCTTTGCCAGGCAACTGTCCAATCGTATTGCTCAAGCCACCCTTGGTTCCCAATATGGCAGCCTGGCAACAATGGAAAATCGATACGCGGCGTCTCTGGTGGGTTGATCCCGCGCAGTTGCGTGATGCCTGGTGGAGTGCAGAGCAACTGCTGCGCAGCCAGTCTGTTGGTGCACTGTTGTGCTGGGTTGATCCCATCGACGAGCGTTTGTTGCGTCGTCTGCACCTTGGTGCCCAGTCCTCTGACACGCTGTTTGTGATGTTTCGTCCTCGCGACAGTGGGCGTCTTTTTTCACCGGCAGTGCTCAGACTTGAACTGTTGTCTGATCCTGTTCTTGGACCTGTGGTCAAGCTGCTCAAATCACGCGGGCCCAAGCCAGCGCACGCGATTGCGGTTCGCAATCAGGCGATCTCGACAGGTGCCAGCCACCCGATTCCCGCAAAACTCAAGGATATTCTGCATCATGTTGTGGATTGCGATCCGGCCCACACGCTGTCATGAGCTCACTCGTCACGAACTGACCCGTCTAGCGCTCGGCATGACTTCGCAGTGTGCCTGGCATGAGCGCGACACCCTGCTCATGGATGTCAGCGCCAGCCTGAGTCTGTTCGGTGGTGTGCGCAGCATGCGAGCGCTTCTGCGTGCAACCCTCAGTGAGGTTCTGCTCCGTGATGTGCAGGTCAGCAAAAGCCCCACAGTCGAGCATTCGCAAGATGAGATTCGCGTTGCAGTGAGCATCAGTGCCATGGGGGCCTGGGTACTGGCGCAAAGCCCGATCCCGGACAATGCTGCCAGAGGATCGCGGCAATCCTGGTCATATGCCCTCACCGAACGGCGCCTGATCCAGCTAAGCGACAGGCTACCCGTGTCGCTGCTGTCAGTCTGTTCGCCCTACCTTCACTGGCTCGAAGGCATCGGATGTGTTCAGATTGGACAGCTGCGTGCTCTGCCGCGGGCACCATTACAGGCGCGTACCAGTCCTCGGGTGCTGCACATGCTTGATCAGATTGAAGCACGTGCCATCTGGCCCTACCAAAACTGCCAGATGCCAGAACACTTTGCACAGCGACGTAGCCTTGATGAGCCGGTTTATCACGTCAGTCTGCTTTTGACACTATTGCGCCCCTTGGTGCTGCAATTGTGTCACTGGCTGCAGGACCATCATTGGGCGGTGAGCACATGGGAGGTGCGTCTGTTTCACGCGGGTCGCAGGCAACGCATGGCGCCGAGCCGGTTACGGATTGCACTGGCAGAGCCTGGCTGGCGTATCGAACATCTCGCGCACCTGCTTGAAGTACGGTTGCAGTCCTGGCAACTACCGGCTCCTGTAACAGATCTGATGGTTCTGAGCGAAACCGTCACGCCACGACAATTACAAAACCAGACCCTGTTTGCTGATGCCCAGACACAGCAGCAGGATCTTGGACACATGCTCGATACACTGCGTGCCCGTCTGGGCGACGAGGCTGTTCGCATGGTTGTCAAACATGCTGATCACCGGCCCGAACAAGCCAATCGCTGGCAATCTGCAAGCGCTGCTATTAAACACAGGGTGCGTGATGCGCACGAGGCTTCAGAGACAGAGCAGGTTTGCGCTGTCCGCGCTCACCCGCACACCCCTGCCTGGCTGCTGCCTCAAGTACAGCGTCTTGAAACCCGTAATGAGCAACCCTGGTTAGGCGAAGCATTGCGTCTGCTGCACGGCCCCTGCAGAATTGAAACGGGGTGGTGGGATCATATGCCGACCCAGCGAGATTACTTCGTGGCGTGCGACAGGCAATTGCGCCACTACTGGATTTACTGTGAGCGCAACCCGCACGGTGCCAGTTGGTATTTGCACGGACTTTTTGGGTGAGTCGCATGCGTAATCTGCCTGACTATGCCGAACTGCACTGCCAGAGCTACTTCAGTTTTCTGAAAGGTGCCAGTGCCCCCGAGGCTCTGGTTGAACGTGCCAGCGATCTGGGTTATCGGGCTTTGGCCATCACCGACGAGTGCTCGGTATCCGGGGTTGTACGCGCTTATGCCGAAGCCCGAAGCAAGCCTTTGCAACTGATCGTGGGGTCCACCTTTACCGTCAGTGATCAGGCTCAAGGACAAGACTCCTACAAGACACAGGATCAGCATCAACACAAAAATAGCTGGCGTCTGACATTACTGGCAGAGGATCGTAACGGGTACGGGCAGCTCTGCGAGCTAATTTCCCGCACACGCGCACGGGCACCCAAAGGGTCATACCGCATGTTTGCGAGCGACCTGGACGATCTGCACAACTGTCTGGCGATTGCCCTGCCCCCGCCGACCAACAGTCTTGAACAACTGGGTCATGCTCTGCGCATGCTGATCCCCCGGTTTACCAAACGTCTCTGGGTCGGTCAGAGCTTGTTATTGCATGGTGCTCAATCTGTCTGGCGCCACCAGGTGCAAGCGCTAGCAGACAGCCAGGGACTGCCTTGTGTTGCCATCGGACAGGTGCTGATGGCCCGCCGCAGTGAGAAACCCCTGCAAGACGTGGTCACTGCCATCGGGCTCGGCAAGCAGGTTAAAGACTGCGGATTTGCCCTGACGCCCAATGCCGAGCAGCATCTGCGCTCGCGACTGCGGTTAGCCCAGATTTATCCGACATCCTGGCTTGACGCGACGATTGAAATCGCGCAGCGCTGTCAGTTCACGCTCTCGAGTCTTCGCTATGAATATCCCGAAGAAATTGTGCCGCCGGGTCATACACCCAACACCTATCTCCAGGAGCAGACCTGGCTCGGTGCGCATCGACGCTACCCCAGCGGCGTGCCCGATGCGGTGTGCACGCAGATTGCGCATGAGCTTGCGCTGATCGCCGAGCTCGACTATGCCTGCTATTTTCTGACAGTCTACGATGTTGTGCAGTTTGCGCGAGAGGCTGGCATCTTGTGTCAAGGCCGTGGCTCAGCCGCCAACTCGGCGGTGTGCTACTGCCTGGGCATCACCGAGGTCGACCCCGGCAGTGGCAATCTGCTGTTTGAGCGTTTCATCAGTCGTGAACGCAAAGAGCCCCCGGATATCGATGTCGATTTTGAACATCAGAGACGCGAGCAGGTCATTCAGTACATCTACGATCGCTACGGTCGTCACCGGGCTGCACTGACGGCAGTTGCCATCACCTATCGGCCACGCAGCGCACTGCGTGATGTGGGCAAGGCGCTGGGCATCGAGCCCTTGGTAATTGATCATGTTGCACGGTCTGTGGCATGGTGGGAAAGGTCGCAGGCTATCGATACACTGCACGAGCGTCTACCCGTCGCAATGGATCCCAAGGTGGTAGGTCACTGGCTCGCACTGTCCAAAGCGCTGACAGGTTCAGTGCGACATCTCTCCCAGCACCCTGGCGGATTCGTGCTCTCACGGTACCGGCTTTCAAGCCTGGTGCCGATCGAGCCAGCGAGCATGCCAGGTCGCAGTGTGGTGCAGTGGGACAAAGATGATCTGGACACGCTCGGACTGATGAAAGTCGATGTGCTGGCCTTGGGCATGCTTAGCGTGATCCGGCGCGCGATGGCTTATACCGCCTGGCGTCGCGGGCTGCCACAGTTCCGCATGCAGGATATCGCACGCCATGACCCGGCAACCTTGCCCAGACTCCAGCCACGCTGCTTTTATGATCTGGTGATTGAAGTGGCTATTGTGCGTCCGGGTCCGATCCAGGGAGGCATGGTGCACCCCTATTTGCGACGCCGACAAGGCCTTGAGGCTGTGACATATCCTAGTGAGTCGATTCGCAGGGTGCTCGAGAGAACGCTGGGGGTACCCATATTCCAGGAGCAGGTGATGACCATTGCGATGGTGGCTGCCGGATTTAGCGCGGGTCAGGCAGATGGTCTGCGCCGTGCCATGGCAGCCTGGCGTCGCAAAGGAGGTCTTGAGCCGTTTCAGGACCGTCTGATCAATGGCCTGCTGGCCAATGGTTACGATCCAGCGTTTGCACAGGCGATCTATCGACAGGTCGAGGGCTTTGCAGAGTATGGTTTTCCGGAAAGCCATGCCGCCAGTTTTGCCTGGCTGGCGTATGTGAGTGCCTGGCTCAAGTGTCATGAGCCCGAGGCCTTTCTGGCCGCGCTCCTCAATTCACAGCCGATGGGGTTTTACAGCCCGTCTGAGTTGATCCAGGACGCAAAGCGTCACGCCGTGAACGTGCTACCCGTCGACGTGCAGACCAGCGATGTCGAATGCTCCCTTGAGCGCACACCCGGAGGGCAACTGGCGGTTCGACTGGGACTGAATCAGATCAAAGGGTTGGCGGATCAGGCTGCCTTGCGCATCGTCCGGGAACGCACGCAGGGCGGATCTTTTGCGGGGGTGCAGTCGCTGGCCATGCGGGCCCAGCTGGACCGAGGGTGCCTGCACAGTCTCGCCAGTGCCGGTGCACTTGCCACGCTAGCGGGCCACCGTCGGCATGCGCTGTGGCAGATTGCCGAGGCGCCTATCCGCCCTGATCTGCTGAGTCAGGCCAGTGTGGCGCACTCCATCGCATCAGACCCGTCCAGCGATACACCGACCGCGATTGTTGCACCCTCAGCGATTGATGATCTGCTGGCCGATTATGCACAGTTGGGCTACACGCTGGGTGCACACCCATTGAGTTTTTTGCGCAAGGATCTTAATGCACTGCGCTATCTGCAGGCCACGACGCTGCGCCATCGCTGGCATGGGCAGTTATCACGAGCCTGTGGTCTGGTGGTGATGCGTCAGCGCCCACCCACAGCAAACGGGGTCATGTTTCTCACACTGGAAGACGAGACGGGTCATGTAAACGTGATTCTCTATCCTGCACTGGTCGAGCGTGAAAAGCAGACATTGCTGCACGCCCGTCTGTTAGGTGTGGTCGGCACATGGCAGATCAAGGACCAGACGTACCACCTGCTCGCCGGACGCCTGATCGATGAGTCTGCTCGTTTGAAACGACTTGTGCAACCACAACGGCCCGAACCGTCCAAGACACGTTCGCGCCTTGAGCCGAGAAGTTCATATGGTTTATGCGACACACCCTCTCTTAGTGACTGAGCTTTGCCTTGACCTGCTGTGAGACCGCGGCCATATCGGCACGTCCGGCCAGTGCTTGCTTGAGGCTAGCCATGACTTTACCCATCACGGCAGGCCCCTGGATGCCTGCCGCTTGTGCCTGTTCAATCGCAGTGATGATTGCCGCTTCGATCTCGGATGGATCTGCCGCCCTGGGTAAAAACTCCTGGAGCACGATCACTTCAGCCTTTTCCTGTTCGGCTGTTTCTGTGCGTCCAGCCTGCTCGTAGGCTGCAATCGATTCACGACGCTGCTTGATCTGTTTTTCGATAATCGACATCACTTCGGCATCAGGCAGATCACG
>CAZBIN010000042.1:10032-16759 GCA_964491995.1 uncultured Orrella sp. | reverse complement strand
CGACCTCAACCTTGGCAAGGTTGCGCTCTACCAACTGAGCTATTCCCGCATTTTCGCAATTTAGTGATTTTAGCTGGTTTTTAAAAACAGTTCTCTGGAGAACCGCGCTGTAAAAACGAGTAAGATTACCGGCGAAGAACAAAACTTTAACACAAATTTTTCATTCATGTCCACCAAGAAGCAATCTTCGCCAAAATCGTGTCATGTTTCCAACACCTTTGGCTTGCCCTGCGAGGCTGCGCACGCACTGTGCGTGACCCAGGAGGCCGATCTTGCGCAAATTTCCGGGCTGCTGGAGAAATTCGATGCCGTGCATGTCATCGGTTCGGCAAGCAATCTGATTCTTCCGCCAGTGCTTGAAGGCCTGACTCTGCTGATGAGCAATCGCGGGATCCGGCTGGTGGGGCATTGTGACCGTTATCGTTACATCGACGTGGCTGCCGGTGAGATCTGGCATGACTGGGTGACCCATGCCATGAGCCAGGGTTGGTACGGGCTGGAGAACCTGGCCCTGATCCCGGGCACCGTGGGCGCGGCACCGGTGCAGAACATCGGTGCTTATGGCGTGGAGGTTGCAAGTCGAGTGCATTCAGTGCGTGTCTGGGATCCCATAAAAGCCGAGTTTCTGACGCTCAGGCGTGAGCAGTGTCAGTTTGGCTATCGCGACAGCCTGTTCAAGCATCCACAAGGGCAGCATCTTTTGATTGTCTCGGTGCGTTTTGCTCTGGCCATGGACTGGCAGCCAGTGCTGGACTATCCCGATCTGAGCCGTTTGGTGGCTGAAGCGGGTGGCCAGCTGGCAAGTGTGACGCCTCAGGTTGTGTTTGATACGGTCGTCGGCATTCGCCGCAACAAACTTCCTGACCCGACGGTGATTCCGAATGTTGGCAGTTTTTTCAAGAACCCGGTCGTCTCTTCCAATACGTTTCAGGCTCTTCGTGAACGATATTCCGATCTGGTGGCTTATCAGCAGGAAAACGGAAAGTACAAACTCGCTGCTGGCTGGCTGATCGACCGTTGTGGCTGGAAAGGTCGAGCCATGGGCCCGATTCGTGTGCATGAGCGGCAGGCTCTGGTGCTGACTAACACGGGCGGCGCTACCGCAGCAGATGTGCTGCGAGCGGCGGGAGCCATTGAACAGGATGTCTATTCAAAGTTTGGAGTGAGACTGGAGATCGAACCTGCCTGCTGGGCCCAGGTCTGATTGATCGAGAGTCAGGTCTGGCGGTCTGCCAGTGTCTAGAGGCCCAGCACGGCTTGCATGTCAAACAGGCCTCTGGGTTTGTCGGCAATAAAGCGCGCAGCCCGCAGACTGCCTTGCGCGTATGTGGCGCGGCTACTGGAGCGATGCGTAATTTCAATTCGTTCGCCCACGCCACAGAAGTAAACCGTATGGTCGCCTACGATATCGCCGCCGCGAACCACAGAAAACCCGATCGATCCGTCCGAACGTGCCCCTGTGTGGCCATGTCTTGTCCAGGTGGCGAGTTCATCCAAGGGTTTGTGCCATGCCTCGGCAATCACCTCGCCCATCTTCAGTGCGGTACCAGACGGGGCGTCAACTTTGTGTTTGTGGTGCGCTTCAAACACCTCGACGTCATAGCCGGAATTCAATATTTTGGCGGCGACTTCAAGCAGCTTGAGGGTTGCATTCACACCAACGCTCATGTTGGGTGCGAATACGATTGCAATTGACTCACTGGCTTTCTGGATTTTCTCCTTGCCGGCGTCGTCGAATCCTGTGGTGCCAATGATCATCTTGACGCCGTGACTGACGCATGCCTCAATGTGCTTCAAGGTGCCTTCCGGGCGAGTGAAGTCGATCAGGCAGTCAGCCTTGGACAGCGCGGCCATATCACTGGTGATCGAGACGCCGGTCCGGGCTCCCAGAAATGCACCTGCGTCTTGACCAAGAGCGGGACTGGTTGCGTGGTCAAGTGCGACGACTAGCTCAAATGCATCAGGCTGGGACAGAACCGATTCAATCAGCATGTGCCCCATTTTCCCGCTAGCACCAGCAATAGCAAGTTTCATCATAATTATGCTTTTTATCAATCTTTACATGAGGGGCATAGGCACTTCATCCGGTGCATCCGGAAGCGCATAAGGGTCGCTTGAAGGCAATGCGGGGTTGTTCATCGAGACGTCTATGCCTGGAGCAATCTGTACCTGATCCCCCGAGGACTTCGCCCGCTCGGCATCCAGTTCGACCTGAGCCTGCTCGGCTTGCGACTTTTCAACCTCTTGCCTGGCGATCTGGAAAGGCTCTTTTGCAGGTTGCGCGTCGCCACTCCAACTGGTCAGCAGGTCGCCACTGAAAAACACGCTAAAGTTGCGAACCTCGGAGACCTGTCGAGGCGAATTGTAAAAGTAGGGATAATCCCATCTGTCTGAGTGGAGCACACTGGTCAGTGTTGGGGAGCCCAGCGCATAACGCACCTGCTCACGCGTCATGCCCTGAAACAGCATGCCGACTTGCTGTTCGGTCACCCAGTTACCTTGCTGGAGTGCGACGCGATATGGGAATCCCCACCGGTCTGATGCGCACCCTGTCATCAGCAGGGATGATGCAAGCGTTAGACCGACAGCGCTGCGAACCATGGATTTGTGCCAAGAAGACCGCACGGGCAACCTCTGTTTATGCAATGGGTCAAGACGCTATCATAGGGCAAAAGGCCGCTTGAACTAAATTCACAAGGAGATCCCGTGGAGAATGACAATGACCAGAGCGACCTCAAGACCGTAGGCTTGAAGGCGACCTTCCCTCGATTGAAGATTCTGGACGTGTTTCGACGTTCGGAGCAACGACATCTGGGGGCAGAGGATGTTTATCGCCTGCTTCTTGCGGAAAACGTCGAAATTGGACTCGCAACGGTTTATCGCGTCCTGACCCAGTTCGAACAGGCAGGGATTCTGACGCGTAGTCAGTTTGATGGAGTCAAGGCGATTTTCGAGCTCAATGACGGTGACCATCATGACCATCTGATTTGCACGAATTGTGGTTTGGTCGAAGAGTTTTCTGACGAGCAAATCGAGCTGTTGCAGCATCAGATCGCTCAAAAGCATGGGTTTGCGCTAGAAAGCCACGCGATGGTTTTGTACGGAACCTGCTCTCGTTGCACCAGGAACCACAAGTGACTCCACAAGGGTAGTGAGTCAGCGGTCAAAACGCTCGAGCATTTCGCGCGCGTGATCTCTTGTTGTGGCAGTCAGCTTGACGCCACCGAGCAATTTCGCGACCGCTTCAACCCGCTCGCTCATATCGCTCAATGATCTGACCTCGGAGTAGACGCCCTGAGCATCTTTTTCCTTGGAGACAACGCAGTGGTTGTGCGCGCAACTTGCGACCTGGGCCAGATGAGTGACACACAAAACCTGGAAGCTCGCACTTAACTGACGTAGCAGCTCACCAATCTTTTCTGCAACCGCACCGCTCACGCCGGTGTCGATTTCATCGAAAATGAGGGTAGGCACACGGGTTGCCTGACTTGCGAGAACTGAAAGCGCCAGACTGATGCGTGAGAGTTCGCCACCTGAGGCAACTTTGTTCAAGGGAGCCAGTTCGGCGCCGTCGTGGCCTGCGACTTTCAGGGTGATGCGGTCTGATCCACTCGGGCCGGCAGGCGCTTGCTCAATATCAATCAGAAACCGGCCGTCAGGCATACCCAGCAACCGAATGGTTTCGGTGACAGATTTGCTCAGGCTTGCCGCTGCCTTGGTGCGCGCAGTATGCAGCTTGTCGGCGTGCATCTGATAGTCGCGCTCAATCGCAGTCTGCTTTGCTTTGATGGCTTCGATATCTTGCGACTGTGTCAGATCAGCCAGTGCCTGTCGGCAGCGGTCATGAACTTCGGGCAGATCCGAGGGCTCGCAGTGATGCTTTCTGGCGGCATCGAACAGAGCCCGCATTCGGAATTCGACCTGTTCAAGTCTGTCTGGATCGAGGTCGATGGAATCAAGATAGCGTGCCAGGTCAGAACGCGCTTCATGGATGGAAATGCTGGCTGACTCCAGTGTCTGTGCGACGTCCCTGAGACCAGCGTCATGCCGGAGTAGCGGATTGACTGATGCGAGCGCTCGGTCTACCGCTCTTTGTGCACCGTTCTCGTCATCATCAAGGGTCTGTAAGGCGGCCCGAGCACCATCAAGTAGTGCCTGGCCATTGGACATGCGGGAATGTTCTTCGCTGATCTGCAACCACTCACCTTTTCGGGGGTCAAGCTGGTCCAGTTGCTCGAGTTGCCATGCGAGTTCGTCTTGCCTGGCCTGAAGTGAGGCCTGATCACGCAGCGCATGATCAAGTTGCTGGTTCACCTTCTGCCAGGCTAGCCAAAGCGCTGCCACCGCGCGCCGGTCTGGCATGAGGTCGGCAAATTCGTCAAGCAGATCGCGTTGAGCCTCGGATTTGAGCAGACTCTGGTGGGCGTGCTGTCCGTGAATGTCGACCAGCTTCTCGCCTAACTCTCGCAATTGTGCAACCGTGGTGGGTGCGCCGTTTATATACGCGCGCCCCTTACCCTGGGCATCAATGACTCTGCGCAGGACGATTTCATCTTCCTGCTCCATTTCAAGCTCAGCCAGCCATTGCTGCGCGGCTGGTGTGGCTTCGAAGACTGCCGTAATCTGAGCCCGTTTTGCGGTGGGTCGCACAACAGGAGCGCTGATTCTGCCACCAAGAACCAGACCGAGCGCGTCAACGAGGATGGATTTTCCGGCGCCCGTCTCGCCCGTAAAAACAGTCAGACCTGCCTCGAGCCCAAGGGTCATTTCCCGTACGATCACGAAGTCTTGTATTGAGAGCTCCCGCAGCACGGTCATTCTCCGTTGTGTCCGGTTGCGGGCAGTCGGTTCCAGTCAAGCTTTTTGCGCAAGGTCGAGAAAAAACTATAGCCACGCGGATGTAGAAAACTCACAGTATTTTGCGCACGTCGCACGCTGACTTGGTCGCCCGGTTGCACGTCAGACCATGTCTGCATGTCAAAGTGGACACTGGCACCCGCTTCGATACGACTCATGGAAAGCACCGTCAGACTCAACTGGCTGGTGTCGGGCAGAACGATTGGACGATTGGATAGGGTCTGGGGTGCAACGGGTACCAGCAACATGGCTCTAATCGACGGGTGCAGGATCGGTCCCATCGCCGAGAGTGCGTAAGCGGTCGAACCCGTCGGCGTAGCAACAATCAGGCCGTCGGCACGAACCGTGAACATGAACTGTCCGTTCACATCAGCCCGTACCTCTATCATGCCACCACGACCCGCGCGGTTGAGCACCACGTCATTCAGTGCGGTTGCGCTGTAAAGGCATTTGCCCTCTCGCAAGACCTCGCCTTCGAGCAGGATGCGAGTCTCGATATCAAAGTTACCTCTAAGCAAATCTTCGAGAGCTCGATTGGTGTCTTGAAGGGGAATGTCGGTGATGAAACCGAGCCGTCCGTGATTGATTCCGGCCACTGGAATCCCGGCTGGCGCCAGACTGCGTGCAGCGCCCAGCATTGTGCCATCACCGCCCATGACAATCGCCAGTTGAGCACGCCGACCGATTTCTTCGAAAGTGGCAATCTGGAACTCGGTCAACCCAGTATGCAGTGCTGTTTGCGCTTCGATGAGAACCTCACGACCGGTGCCCAGAATCTGACGGGCGAGCGTGCGCAGATGGTCTGCAAGTTGCGAGTCTTGGTAGCGCCCTACGAGCGCGATAGTCGAAAATTGCATACGGCCCTTGATCCGGCGGTGGATTACACAGATGATTATAGGGTTGGAAGGTACAATCTAAAACAACATGGATGATCGCGCTCACGCTTTATTGAAAGCACTCATTGAGAAATACATTGCCGATGGTCAACCGGTAGGGTCTCGTGCGCTCTCAAAGTTTTTTGAGCTCTCGCCTGCAACGATTCGCAATGTGATGGCCGACCTTGAAGAGGCCGGTCTGATTCAGAGTCCTCACACGTCTGCCGGGCGGATTCCGACTCCCAAGGGTTATCGCCTGTTCGTTGACGGGATGCTGGCCTCGCAGCCTTTTGAACTCCTGCCGATCGACCAGCTCCGAAGCATGCTGCCAACGGCTGATCCATCCAAAGCAGTCAACGCGGCTGCATCGCTGTTGTCAAACTTGACGCAGTTCGCCGGTGTGGTGCTGGCGCCCCGTCGCTCACAGGTGTTTGAGCACATTGAATTCATTCGTCTGTCAGAGCGTCGGATCCTGTTGATCATCGTCACGCCTGATGGGGATGTGCAAAACCGTATTTTGTTGATGCCACGCGACTACTCTCACGTGGAGTTGACGGAGGCAACAAACTTCTTTAACCAGCATTTCAGTGGCATGGGGTTTGCAGAAGTCAGGCAATCCCTATCGGTAGAGCTCGCCCAGCTTCGTGAAAACATGTCGCGACTGATGCAGGCTGCTGTGGATGCCGGTGCCCAGGAGCCTGATGAGCTGGATTCAGTGGTGATCTCGGGTGAGCGCCGATTACTGGATAACTCTGATCTTGCTTCCGATCTTGAGCGGCTTCGCAGAACCTTTTCAATGTTTGAACAAAAGACCGAGTTGCTGCAGTTGCTCGATGCGAGCAGTCGAGCACACGGTGTGCAGATTTACATCGGCGGCGAATCGACGCTGGTGCCAAGCGAGGATCTTTCAGTCGTCACGGCACCCTATGGCGTGAACGGGAAGATTGTGGGCACACTGGGAGTGATTGGTCCGACACGGATGGCATATGAGAGAG
>CAZBIN010000042.1:0-10017 GCA_964491995.1 uncultured Orrella sp. | reverse complement strand
TCTGAAAGGTAATATCGATCCGGAATTCAACCAAGCCTGAGATTCGCAGGCAAATGGCAGCAAGAGGTGTTTCATTGTCTGAGTCAGCAAACTCCAAGTCGACGCGTAGTCGTTACTGGCCGGAGCCAGCCGCAAGCCGACTCGTCAAATGGCCCGAGACGTGTGAAGTCGGCAAAGTTGGTGTGCTGGTCGTCAATCTCGGTACCCCTGACGAGCCCACTGCTGGGGCGATCCGGCGTTACCTCAGACAGTTTCTGTCTGACCCGCGTGTTATCGAAATTCCGAAGCTTTTGTGGTGGCCGATCTTGAACGGGCCGATTCTTCTGGCCAGACCGCGAAAGCTGGTTCATCGCTACGCAGGGATCTGGATGGAGCAGGGCTCGCCGCTGCTTGTCTACACAAAGCGCCAGGCGGAAGGTCTTGCCAACACCCTGCGCCAACGTGGTCATACGGTCGAAGTTGAAGTCGGGATGCGTTATGGCAACCCTAGTCTTGAAAGTGCTCTGCGCATCCTTCGGGAAAAACGTTGTGAACACATTCTGACGGTGGCGCTCTATCCCCAGTATGCAGCAAGCACGACCGGGACCGTCGTTGATGAGGTGGCTCGTCTGGCCAGTCACATGAGAAACCAGCCAGAGTTGCGATTCGTCAAGCGGTTCCACGAGTTTGGGCCTTACATCGAGGCGATTGCCACAAAAATCGAAGCGCTTTGGCAACGCCAGGGTCGACCCGAGCGGCTGGTGATGAGCTTTCATGGTTTGCCCAAGCGATGTGCGGAGCTGGGGGATCCTTACTGCAAAGACAGTTACGGAACAGCGCGTGCACTGGCCCGACGCCTGGGTCTGGGCGATGACCAGTACATGGTGACATTTCAGAGCCGTTTTGGGCCAGCGCAGTGGTTACAGCCTTACACTGAGCCAACACTGGTGTCGCTTGCCCAGTCAGGCGTCAAGAAGGTTGATGTGGTCTGTCCGGGCTTTCTCGCGGATTGTCTTGAGACGCTTGAGGAAATCAGTATTGAGTGCCGCGATGCATTTATCGGGGCAGGCGGTGAGCAGTTTCGCTATATCCCCTGTCTGAACGACGATTCGCAATGGGTGGAAGGTCTCACAGACCTCGTGCTTGAACATCTGCAGGGGTGGCCAACCCGGTCGATGCGGAACCTGTAGTTTCCTGAAATTCGGCCTGGGTTTGACCCGGGACTCAGCAATTGCACAGATTCATGACCGGGGGACTTGAAATCTCCGGAGCCGTCCCCATGTGTTTGCCATAGATTTTTTAATTTGGAGATTGCTGCATGACTTCGCATTCAGATGCCAACCGCCCATCTGGTCAAACGGATGACTCCAGCTTGCAAGGGCAAGCCCACGCCGAGACATCAGGGCTGCATACATCGGATACCGAAAACCAGCAGGCTCAACAAGCAGAGTCTGTGACAAGCGATCCGGCTGTCGAGATCGAGCGCCTGAAGGCCGAACTTGCTGAGAAACACGATGCGTTACTGCGTGCGCAGGCTGAGACAGAGAACGTTCGTCGGCGCTCCCAGGAAGAAGTGACCAAAGCGCGCAAGTTCGCTATTGAGTCGTTTGCCGAGAATCTGGTGCCAGTGCGTGACAGTCTCGAAGCTGCGCTCGCGCTTGAGCAGCAGACACTTGAGACAATGCGGGAGGGTGTTCAGACCACGCTCAAGCAGTTGACATCGGCTTTTGAGCGAAATCACTTGAAGGAAATTGTGCCCGCAGTGGGTGACAAGTTTGATCCTCATCATCATCAGGCGATCGCGACGGTGCCGGCTCAGCAGTCTCCCAACACTGTGGTGACATTGCTGCAAAAAGGTTATCTGATTACCGATCGAGTGTTGCGCCCGGCGCTCGTCACCGTGGCAAGTTAGTCGAAATCATTCAATTTAAAAAAAAGGCGGTCAGTTAACGATGGCAGATCCACTGGTTGCCCGGCTCTTGAAAATCTGCCGGTCATCCCCATCTGACATTCATCCAGAATTGAATTGCCCAAACACAAAAGCTTAGGGAAACTGAAATGAGCAAAATTATCGGTATCGACCTTGGAACCACCAACAGTTGCGTAGCAATTGTTGATGGCGGTCAAGTCAAGATCATTGAGAACGCAGAAGGTACACGCACCACACCGTCGATCATCGCCTATCTTGAAGATGGGGAGACACTGGTTGGCGCATCGGCCAAGCGGCAGGCAGTCACAAACCCCAAGAATACTCTGTACGCCGTCAAGCGACTGATTGGACGCAAGTTCAACGAAAAAGCAGTGCAAAAAGACATCGACCTGATGCCTTACAAGATTATCCAGGCCGATAACGGCGATGCATGGGTTGAGGCGCAGGACAAGAAAATGGCGCCTGCCCAGGTGTCGGCTGACGTGCTTCGCAAGATGAAGAAAACCGCTGAGGATTACCTCGGTGAGCCGGTTACAGAAGCTGTGATTACTGTGCCCGCTTACTTCAACGACAGTCAGCGTCAGGCCACCAAAGACGCGGGCCGGATTGCCGGACTCGACGTCAAGCGCATCATCAACGAGCCGACCGCAGCAGCGCTCGCGTTTGGTCTGGACAAAACTGAAAAGGGCGACCGTAAAATCGCCGTTTATGACCTGGGCGGTGGTACCTTCGACGTTTCAATTATTGAGATTGCCGACGTTGATGGCGAGATGCAGTTCGAAGTGCTCTCGACCAACGGCGATACGTTTCTGGGCGGAGAAGATTTCGACCAGCGCATCATTGATTACGTCATTTCAGAGTTCAAGAAAGAGCAGGGTGTTGATCTCGCAAAAGACGTCCTGGCGTTGCAGCGTCTGAAAGAAGCAGCCGAAAAAGCGAAGATCGAACTGTCCTCGAGTCAGCAGACCGAGTTCAACCTGCCTTACATCACGGCTGATGCCTCCGGTCCGAAGCATTTGAACCTGAAAATTACCCGTGCAAAGCTTGAGTCACTGGTCGAAGACCTGATCGAGCGCACCATTGATCCTTGCCGCGTTGCCATCAAAGACGCTGGCGTCAAAGTCAGTGACATTGACGACGTGATCCTGGTAGGTGGTATGACGCGTATGCCCAAAGTTCAGGATAAGGTCAAGGAATTCTTCGGAAAAGAGCCACGTAAAGACGTTAACCCAGACGAAGCCGTTGCGGCGGGTGCTGCGATTCAGGGTTCGGTGCTGTCGGGTGATCGTAAAGATGTGCTGTTGCTCGACGTGACGCCGCTGTCACTTGGCATCGAGACGCTTGGAGGCGTCATGACCAAGATGATCTCTAAGAACACCACGATTCCAACGCGCTTCTCGCAGACTTTCTCGACGGCAGACGATAATCAGCCTGCAGTTACCATCAAGGTGTTCCAGGGTGAGCGTGAGATCGCCTCCGGAAACAAGTTGCTTGGTGAATTCAATCTCGAGGGAATTCCGCCAGCAGCTCGTGGAACGCCTCAGATTGAGGTGACATTTGATATCGATGCCAACGGTATTGTTCATGTGTCGGCCAAGGACAAGGGCACAGGCAAGGAAAACAAGATCACCATCAAGGCGAACTCCGGTCTGACCGAAGAAGAGATCCAGCGCATGGTCAAGGATGCAGAGGCTAATGCGGTCGAGGATCATCGTCTTGCCGAGTTGGCGCTGGCACGCAATGGCGCAGATGCTTTGGTGCACTCGACTCGAAAGTCACTCACAGAGTACGGCGACAAGCTTGAGGCTGCAGAAAAAGACGCGATTGAGGCAGCCATTGCCGAGGTTGAGACTGCGCTCAAGGACAACGCTGACAAGGCAGAGATCGACAGCAAGGTCGAGAAGCTCACAGCCGCATCGCAAAAGCTTGGTGAGAAGATGTACGCCGATATGCAGGCGCAAGCCCAGGCAGCCGGTGGTGCTGATGCTCAAGGCGCCAAGCCAGCTGATGATGACGTCGTGGATGCCGACTTCAAAGAAGTCAAGCGCGACGCCTCGTAAGGGCTTGTTCCTTTGAAAGTGGGCGCCCGGGATCCTGCAAAAGGGGTCACCGGGCGTCGTCTTTGAATTCACCAGAAACGCAATCATGTCTAAAAGAGATTTTTACGAAGTACTGGGTGTCACCAGGAACGCTTCTGACGACGAGATCAAGAAAGCCTATCGAAAGCTTGCGATGAAATGGCACCCGGATCGCAACCCGGGTGACAAGAATGCGGAAGAGCAGTTCAAATCAATCCAGCATGCGTACGAGATTCTCTCGGACCCTGAGAAGCGGGCTGCGTTTGATCGATTTGGTCATGCCGGGGTCGATCCTAACGCGGCTGGCATGGGTGGCGGTGCAGGGTTTTCAGACGCGTTTGGTGACATTTTTGGCGAGATTTTCGGCGGTGCTCGTCGCGGCGGTGGCGCCCAGGTATACAGAGGTGCCGATCTCAAGTACTCCATGGAAATCACGCTTGAGCAGGCTGCTGCCGGGTTCGAGACCGAGATTCGGGTACCAAGCTGGGAAACTTGTGACACTTGCGATGGCTCTGGTGCCAAGCCAGGCACTTCACCTGTCACTTGCCGGACCTGCAATGGATCGGGTGCAGTTCGCATGCAGCAGGGCTTTTTCAGTGTTCAGCAGACATGCCCGACCTGCCATGGAAGCGGCAAGGAAATCAAAGATCCTTGTACCAGTTGCGATGGCGTGGGTCGTACCCGCAAGACCAAGACACTGCAGGTCAAGATCCCGGCTGGTATCGACGATGGCATGCGGATCCGGTCGTCGGGTAACGGTGAACCAGGCGTCAACGGCGGACCCTCAGGGGATCTGTTTGTTGAAATCAATATCAAATCGCACAACATTTTCCAGCGTGATAACGATGACCTGCATTGTGAGCTGACCATCCCGTTCACTACCGCGGCGCTCGGTGGCGATGTCCAGGTGCCAACGCTGACGGGCAAGGCGGAGATTACGATTCCGGAGGGTACCCAGTCTGGCAAGACTTTCAGGCTCAGAGGCAAAGGCATCAAGGGCGTTCGAGCTGGCTATCCGGGTGACCTTTACTGCCATGTCGTGGTCGAGACGCCGGTCCGTCTCACTGAAGAGCAAAAGGATATCTTGCGTCAGTTCGAGAGCTCGCTGGGCGAGGGGGGCGAGCGCCACTCTCCGCAAAGCAAGTCATGGACTGATAGGGTGAAGGATTTCTTCTCCTGAGTGTTGCCGGCCCATGGGAGATCCAGCCTCTCATGGGTGTCTCGGACAAATCCTCATAAAAAACAGGGCAAAGCACTCAGTGCTTTGCCCTGTTGCTTTCAAGCAGCGGTTACGCTCCCCTTGCCCATCCAGGCAGTCAGTTCGCCTTTGAGTCGGTAGACTGGGCGGGAGCTGGGGTCGCAACGGCTGAGGCTGCGGGTGTCACGCTCTGAGCCTTCCCCTTTGAAAAGTCTCCTGCAAATGCCTGGGCAAGGTCACCCGGCTTGATGTGCTTGCGAAGCGCATCGTTGACTTCCTGAACTGTCAGAGACTTGAGTCGGTCATCAAACTTTTGTGCCCACTCGAAAGTGCGGTTTGTCTCAAGGTAGCTCATCCATGCGCTGGTCAGGCTTGCATCGCGAGAGCGACTCAGCATGCGTAAGTTGAGCAACCCTTCGATGCCCGCACGGAGTTCTTCCTGTGTGAATCCATCCTTCAAGGCACGATTAAACTCCTCCTGCAGGGCGGTCTTGAGGCGAGGCAGGTTCTCAGGCGCATAGATTGCATAGGCAGTCCAGTCCGCGCTTGGTTCAAATGATGATGCGCTAAAGGTTGATCCGACCGAGTAGGAAAGACCGTCTGTTTCACGAATTCTCGTCCATAGACGAGAGTTGTGTGACTGACCCAGAAGGTAGTTCGCCATAATCAGCGCAGGATAGTCAGGATCAGTGTCCTGCATCTTGATGGGCAGTCTCGCCAGGAAGAAGGCGTTGGCCTTATCCGGCGTCTCAAGCATCATTTCAACGGGCGTGATGGGTGTGTAGGGGTCGTCAACTCGCTTGTAGGGAGCTGCACGCTTCCATTGCCCCAGTTCCGCCGTGACGACTGATTCAATCGCTTGCGGTTCAAACGCACCCACAATGGCCATTGTCACGTGACCGTTGCCGTAGAACTGCTGATGAAACTCGACCAGATCGTCTCGACTCACTTTCTGGATGCGTTCAATAGACTCCTTAAACGTCGGGACATATCGCAGGTCATCGCTTGGCCATGGGTTCTGGTAGCGCCCCAGTGCATCCTGGGCGACGGCCTCAGGCTCAGTCATCGAACTCTTGATGTCTGTCAGGGCGATATTGACTTGTTCGATAAACTGGTCCTGAGGAAAGGAGGCATCTTTGAGCAAATGCAACGCCAGCTCGATAGCCTGAGGCAGCGTGTCTTTGCGGCCAGACAGCCGCAAAGACACACCAGTTCCGCCACCACCGACTGAAAAGCGGGTGTCGAGTTCGTTGAAGCGATCGTCGATTGCCTGTCTGCTCATCTTGCTGGTTCCATAGGCAAGCATGTTGGCAGTCAATGATGAAATAGTTGCTTTTCCTTTCAGTGAGTCGGCGTCTCCAAAGCGCACCGTGATGACCGCATCAACCCGATCTCCTCGAGTTGGCTTTGGCAACAGTGCCATTCTGATCGAACCACTTGGCAGGTTGAGTACCTTGCGCTGGGTCATGGCATCAATGTTGCCAGGCGAAGAGTCAAATGCGCTAGATTCGGTTTTGGCAGGGTCGCTTTCATAGCCTTGAAGCAGCGCGGGTATGTCAACCGGCGAGATGGCAGGTGCACGCACCGGCTTGTCGGTCGGGATGTAGACCCCTTCGGTGCGGTTTGCCTGCACGAAATAGCGCTTTGCCGCCTGCTGAACCTGCTCCAGTGTTGCCTCACGAACCAGATCGCGCTGCTTGAAGAACATTCGCCAGTCTCCCAGTGCAATCGAATCAGACAAGCGAATGCCTACCCGGTTCATGTCGCTGTAGACCTGGTTCCATCCATTGAGCCACTGGCTTTTTGCACGGTTTAGTTCATCTTCTGTAAAGGGCTGTGCGTTAATGCTCTCAATATTCTGGCTTAAAACGGCAAGTGCTTTGTCAGGGTTCTGGTCCGCAGAAAGTTCCGCGCCAAACAGCACAGACCCCGGATCCACGTTGTTCCAGGCATAACCAAATACGCTGGCAGCCAGCCCTGTCGGAACCAGTGCTTTGTATATCCTGCCTGATGGTGTGTCGCTCAGCATCTGGGTGGCAAGCCTGATAGGCGCGTAGTCCGGGTGAGTGCCCGAAGGGATGTGGTAGAGCGTTGCAACGTAGGGAGTGCCCCCCACGCGACGCAAGGTGACGCGACGCTCGCCATCCTGCACAGGTTCGCTGGTGTATTGACGTGGCAGCGTACGATCGGGACGAGGGATCGGGTTGAAGGCATCTGCGATGACCTGGAGGGTCTGCGCAACATCAAACTTGCCTGCGATCGTCAGCACGGCATTGTCTGGCTGATAGTAGAGGCGATAGAAATTGCGCAACTGGTCAATATCCACGCCTTCCACGTCCGAACGAGCGCCAATGATGGTCTTGCCGTAGTTGTGCCATTCGTATGCCGCGCTTCTGGCTCTTTGAACCAGCATACTGACAGGACTGTTTTCACTGCGCTCCATCTCGTTGCGCACCACTGTCATTTCCGAGTCCAGATCCTCGCGCAGGATCAGTGAATTCACCATCGCGTCGGCCTGCCAGCGTATATACCAGTCAAGGGTGTCAGGGTTGGCAGCAAAAGTCGCGTAGTAGTTGGTGCGATCCTCAGCGGTGGTGCCATTGGCCTGCAAACCGCGCTTGGAAAACTCTGCCAATGCGTTTCTGACATTGGATGTGCCCTTGAAAATCATGTGCTCGAGCAAGTGCGCCATGCCGGTCTGCCCATAGTTCTCATGGCGTGAACCCACCAGATAGGTCATGTTGACCGTTACAGATGAGTTGCTTTCGTCGGGTGCGAGCAGCACGGTCAGTCCGTTGGACTCTACACGGTATTCAGTGATGCCCTCGAGATGGCGCACCTGCTTGATACCCGCAGGTAACGAATTGGCCAGCGCCGAAAACGTACCGACGAAAAAAAGGAAAATAAAACTTAGCCATAAGGTCGAACTATATCTGATGCGTTTGTCTGTCATGTAACCTTCCCAGTACAAAAACTGTGACGAGCAAATTGGAGCGCCCTCGTGTTGCATTGGTTCCGCATGCAAGAGGGCATTTTTGAAATGTCCTGCGTTGACGACCAATGGCGAAGGTCGTCAATGGGTCCTATTTTGACAGCAATCGCATGGCCTGTTCGATGCCGGAGACGGTCACTGGGTACATTTTGTCCTGCACGATGTTTCGGATCAGGGTGGTTGACTGGCGATACTGCCAGGACGCCTGGGGTTCCGGGTTAAGCCAGACAGCCTTGGGCCATGCCTGAATCATGCGTTTGAGCCATTCGGCGCCGGGTTCCTTGTTGTAGTGCTCAACGGACCCGCCTGGCTGAAGGATTTCATACGGGCTCATGGAAGCATCGCCCACCATGATCAGTCGCCAGTCTGCGTTGAATTTTCTCAGGATGTCCCAGGTTTCAAACCGTTCCATCTGTCTGCGGCGGTTTGATTTCCAGAGGTACTCGTACGGGCAGTTGTGAAAGTAGTACACCTCGAGATTGCGAAACTCGCTGCTTGCAGCAGAAAACAGCTCTTCGACTCTAGAAATGTGATCATCCATGCTGCCCCCTACATCAAGCAGCATCAGTACTTTGACATTGTTATGGCGCTCTGGAATCATCCTGATGTCGAGATAGCCGGCATTTCTGGCGGTTTTGCGAATGGTGTCGTCGAGATCGAGTTCGAGTGCGGCCCCCTGTCTGGCAAAGCGTCTGAGCCGACGCAAGGCGACTTTGAAGTTTCGTGTGCCCAGTTCAATCTGGTCATCGTAGTCACGAAACTGGCGCTCATCCCAGACTTTGACGCCAGTCCGGTTTCCGGCAGATTTGCCACCCATGCGAATTCCTTCAGGGTGGTAGCCGCTGTTACCAAACGGGGACGAACCTCCCGTACCAATCCAGCGATTGCCTCCAGCATGTCGCTCTTTCTGCTCGTTGAGGCGCTCCTGGAGCAACTCCATAAGCCGGTCCCAGCCATGCTTTTCGATTTCGGCTTTTTGTTCTGGCGTCAGGCGGCGCTCGATTTCCTTGACGAGCCAGTCCAGCGGGATCTGCTTGCCTGGCAACTTGGCCTGCATTGACCGGTAATAGGATCCAAATGCCTTGTCAAAACGATCAAACAGTGCTTCGTCTTTGATCAATATCAGCCGGGCAAGGTAGTAGAACTGCTCCAGCGAGGGAACCATCAGCGGTTGCTGCAGTGCCTCGAGCAACGCAAGGTATTCCTTGACGCTGACGGCAAGCTTCTGGGATCGGAGATGAAAGAAAAAATCAGCTAGCATGGCGGGCCATCAAGTAGTTCAGGTGGGCTTTGATTTCGGGCCATTCACCTGCCGTGACGCTATACATTACAGTATCGCGGATCGTGCCGTCACGACGAATAGCATGCCCGCGCAGGACTCCGTCGCGTTTGGCACCCAGGCGTTCAATGGCACGTTGTGATGCAAAGTTAAAGTTGTCCGTTCTCCACCCCACCACGCGCGCGCCCAGAGTTTCGAAGGCGTGTGTCATCAGCAGCAACTTGCATGTGCTGTTGACGTGAGATCGTTGCCAGCGCGAGGCATACCAGGTGTAGCCGATCTCGAGCCGGCCAACGGGTGCGATGATGTCGTGGTACCGGGTGCTTCCGATCACCTCGCCACTGGGGGCATGAATCACGGCAAACGGCAACATGTGGCCCTGTTCAAGACCCTGCAACGCAGTCCGGATGTAAGCCCCTGCATTCTCTGGTTCAGGAACAGAGGTCACACGCAGTGTCCATAGTGCACCGTCGCGCGCAGCCATCTGGAGACCCGGCTCGTGTGCAAGCGCGAGTGGCTCGAGCCGAATGTCCCCGAGCGTCAGTGTGCAGGGCTCAACTG